>JADLCW010000136.1 GCA_020847015.1 Thermomicrobiales bacterium
AGTCGATGCACTCGTCGGGGTTGATGAAGTACTGGTCGTCCTCGTCGGTGGAGTGGATGCAGTCGACGGGGCAGACCTCGACGCAGCTTGCGTCCTTCACCCCAATGCACGGCTGGGCGATCACGTAGGCCACGGCGTGGGTCCTTTCTCGCGCCGGCTGGCGCGCCCGGCTCGCCGCGGCGGACCTCGCTCGCCAACGTGGAACCGGTTCCATTCTGCTCAAGGATAGTAAGCTATCGGCTGCCAGGCAACCCTTCGGGCAGGAGTACACGGCGTGGCGCGCGCAGCAGAATCGCAGCCGCCAGGAGCGGCGGGACCGGTCGCTGGCGACCGCGCGGTCACGACCATCCGCGACGTGGCCCGCGCCGCGGGGGTCGGCGTGGGCACCGTTTCCCGCGTGTTGAGCGGCGGCGCGCGCGGGGCGCCGGCGACCCGCGCGCGCGTCGAGGCGGCGATGGCGCAGCTCGGCTACCGCCCCAGCGCGACCGCCCGCGCGCTGTCGCAGGGGCGCACCCATACCCTCGAAGTCGTCGTGCCGCTCGTCACCCACCATGTCTATGTCGAAGTGCTGCGCGGGATCGAAACCGCGCTCGCCGACACCGACTACGCGGTGGTGATCCGCACCGTCGAGCGAGCGGCCGCGCGCGACCGCG
This sequence comes from Thermomicrobiales bacterium, assembly GCA_020847015.1. Taxonomy (GTDB): domain Bacteria; phylum Chloroflexota; class Chloroflexia; order Thermomicrobiales; family UBA6265; genus CADCWF01. The sequence goes on from JADLCW010000136.1 coordinate 654, forward strand.
CCTTCGCCGCGCTCGGCCAGGGAGGCCGCGCCGATGGCGTGCTGGTCGTTTCGCTGGCGCCCACGCCGGAGTTGCTGGAGCGCATCGCCGCCGCCCGGTTGCCGACGGTGCTGGTCGATGCGGCCCACCCCGATCTGCCGAGCGTCTCGGTCGATCATGCCGCCGCGACCGCCGAAGCGATCCGCTTCTTGCGCGATCTCGGTCACGACCGGATCGCCCTGGTCGATGAACCGGGCGACCATTTCGCTCCGGCGTTCGCCGCCGAGCGCCGCCGCGGGTTTCGGATGGCGCTCGGCGAAGCGAATCTGGCGCCGCGCGCAGACTACGAGATCGTGACCGCAGGCGGGCCGGAGGGAGGAGTCGAGGCTGCCGCCGCGCTGTTGGCGCTGCCGGACCCGCCCACCGCCGTGGTCGTCGGCAGCGACACGCAGGCGGTCGGGTTGCTGCAGGAGGCCCGCCGCCGAGGTCGCCACGTCCCGCGCGATCTCTCGGTGGTCGGCTATGGCGACATCGAGATGTCGCGCCATATTGGGCTGACGACGGTGCGCGTGCCGGTGCGCGAACTTGGGCGGCGCGGAGTCGAGGTGCTGCTGGCCGAACTGGCTGGCTCGACGGAACCGGCGCAGATTCGGTTGCCGACGGAATTGATGGTGCGCAAGACGGCGGGACCGAGCCGCGGCGTCGAGGCATCGAGACGGCGAGACGGCGGGGCGTAAGCGTCGCGACGCCGCAGCGAGGAGCGCGCGCCCGGTCTCCGGTTCGCCGGCCCGATGCCGTGCTAGCGAACCGGCACGCTGCGCCAGGCGGGCAAGGTGAACCAGACGCAGGCTCCGCCGCCGGGCAGATTCTCCGCGCCGATCGTGCCGCCGTGGGCGACGACCAGGCCGCGCGCGATCGCCAGACCCAATCCGCTGCCGCCCGAATCGGCTGATTTCCAGAAGCGGTCGAATACGTGCGTCAGATGCTCCGGCGGGATGCCGGAACCGGTGTCGCTGACGGCGAAGCGGACCCGGTCGCCATCTGGCCGCACGTCCAACCGCACCCGCCCGCCGCGCGGGGTGTGCCGCAGGGCGTTGGCGAGCAGGTTTTCCAGGGTTTGCCGGATGCGCACGGGGTCGAGATCCAGAGCCGGCAGCGGCGCGATGTCACTGCACAACGACACCTCGACCGCGCGCGCGCGGGGTTGAAAGGCGGCGACGACATCCGCGACGAATGCATCCACCTCAACCGGTTCGCGGTGCAGCGCGAGCGTACCCATATCGGCCAGCGAGAGCGTGCGCAGATCGTCCAGCAACCGGGTCAGCACGGCGGTCTCGTCCAACAGCGTCTGCAAGCGCTCGTCGTCGCGCGGATAGACGCCGTCCAGCATCCCCTCCACATTGCCCCGGATGACCGCCAGCGGGGTGCGCAACTCGTGAGCGACATCGGCGAAGAGACCGCGCCGCTGCTCCTCGTTCGCCTGCAAGCGTTCGGTCATGCTGTTGAATGCGCTCACCAGCCGTCCCACGTCGCCCTCGGCGGGGGTGTGCACGCGCGCGGTGTAATCGCCCTCGGCCACCCGCTCGGCGGCGGCCATCACGTCGCCGATGGGCGCGGCGGTGCGGCGCAGAGAGCGCCCGACCAGGAACAGGACGCCGAGCACGATCAGCAGACCGGGCAAGCCGAAGGAGTGCCCCTGCCCGCCGCCCCCGAACACCCAGCCGAGCATGCTGGAGACGATCAGCAGGCCAACCACTAGCCCGAAGAAGCAGCCGACCCGCTGCAGGAAACTGCGCTTGCGGTCGCGCTTGCGGCGCGGCGGCCACGGCTCGCCGTCGGGCCACCATGGCGGCGCGCCGTGGTGGGGCGTCCAGCGGGGCGGCGTCTGGGGACGGAGCCGGGTCATGCGTCGGTGAAGCGGTAGCCGACCCCGTAGACCGTCTGAATGTAGCGCGGCGCGCCGGGGGTCGGCTCCAGTTTGCGGCGAATGTTCTTGATGTGCGCGTCGATGGCGCGCTCGTAGCTCTCGAACGCCACGCCGTGCAGTGTATCGAGCAACTGGGCGCGGGTGAACACCCGGCCCGGTTCGCGCGCCAGCGCCGCCAGCAACTGGAACTCGGTGGGGGTCAAATCCACCGATCGCGCGCCGACCGTCACCCGCATGCGCGGCAGATCGATTTCGACATCGGCGATGCGGATCGTCTCCTCGGCATCGCGCGCCTCGCCCCGGCGCAGCACGGCGCGCACCCGAGCGACGACCTCTTTGGGACTGAAGGGTTTGGTCACGTAGTCGTCCGCGCCCAGCTCCAGCCCGACGATGCGGTCGGTTTCTTCCCCACGCGCGGTCACGATGATGACGGGGGTGGTGGCGGCGCGGCGCAGATCGCGCAGCAGATCCAACCCGTCGCGACCGGGCAATCCCAGATCGAGCAGCACCAGATCGGGAGCGCTGTTGCGGACGGCGATGAGCGCGGCGGCGGCGTCGCCTACGATGGACGCCGAAAAACCCGCCGCCACGAGGTAATCGCGCAGCACGCGGGCGATTTCGATTTCATCCTCAACGATCAGAACCCGCTTCATGGCGTCCCGGCCGGTGACGTCATCGGTCGCGTGCACCATACCACCGGGCGCCATGGCAGCCTCCGCACTCGGTCGGCGCTCCGCGAGCGCCGGAGCCGCGCCGCGGGCGCAACGAACGATCTCGCGCGGCGTCGAATCGGGGAGGGATGGGGAAAACCGATGCGACGCGCTTACGTCCGGGCAGAGACACGCGAAACCCTTCGCTGCGCCCGTGGCGCGGTTTGGGGGCGCTTCCCCGCCCCAGCCGCGCGGCTGGAGCGGGGAGCCGGGAAAGAGGGAAGTTAGACCACAGGGCCGGCGCCGGGGTTGGTTGGGGGCGGCGCGGACGGCGGCGGACCCTGCGGGTTGGGATGTTCATTGGTCGGCGGAGCCGGCGGCGACTGTCGTGGTCCCTCGGCCCACTCCGACGGAGCGACCGACACCGGCACGCGTGTCGGGGCAGGCGGCGGCGGCGGCGGAGCCATCCGGCGCCAATCAGGGACGCCGGGGCCGCCCGGACGAGAACCCCACCAGCCCTTGCGCCAGCCGACGACACCGACGATCGCCGCGATCAGCAACCACGGTCCGAACGGGAATCCGTAGCCATGGAGATCGCGCATGGAAATGTTGCCGCCGCGGGCCGACAGCATGAGTCCAGTCTGGAGCCCGTCGCGATAGGCGTTCTCCAGCAAGGCCCAGCCGAGCAGCAGCCCACCGCCGATGACGGCCAGCTTTTTGGGTTCGATGCCGCACGGCCCGCCGCCGTGGCCTTTGGTCGGTTCGTTCACTATCCACCCTCGCATCCGAGTCATCCGGCGGGGCGTTCCCGTCGTCTGTCGTCATGATCGGATGCGATTGTGGAGACGCTGTGAAGGGAGCGCGGAGA
>JADLCW010000137.1 GCA_020847015.1 Thermomicrobiales bacterium
AGTCGATGCACTCGTCGGGGTTGATGAAGTACTGGTCGTCCTCGTCGGTGGAGTGGATGCAGTCGACGGGGCAGACCTCGACGCAGCTTGCGTCCTTCACCCCAATGCACGGCTGGGCGATCACGTACGCCATGACAAAACGCTCCTGGCCCCGGTGGGGCAGTGTGGGTGGAGGTCACTCGGACCCGCTGGGGACCGCAGCAAACGCTCGTCGGCGACGAACTCGCGGGCGTCGGTCAGTATAGCAACCGGTGACGGCGATCCGGTGCGCGGCGCGTTCGCGCGCGGCCGATGCCGCCTTTCGTTGTGCGGCCATGCCGGGTTCGGCCGCGGCGCGCTGTGCCGATCGCCCAACCCGCCGCAGCGGTCCGCCCGGTCGCGGCGGCATGCTACGATCCGGGCACGATCGCGGAGTCGGCGAACGGAAGGGAGAAGCGCGTGGCGCGAGACACGATCGGGATGACAGCGCAGGAGATGGAGGCCTTTCTGGAGGAATTAATCCAGCAGGAGGCCGCTGAATCGGCTGAGGCGCGGGGAGTCACGGTCGAAGAGGAACTGGATTCGCCCGGCTACGCTATGGCGCGCGCAGCCTCCTCCTACGCAATCCACCTGATTGCCGCCAATAACGTCTACATCGCGCGCTTCCTGCTCGACCGCGGCGTGCTGCGCTCGTCCAATGACGAAGGGGCGGAGGATGGAGCGGTCGGCTGAGACCCCGTCGCCGTTCCAGCGCGCGGTCGCGGAACTCTGCCGGCAAACCGCGCAGTGGCGGCGCGGCAAGGCCGAAGAGTACGACCGCGATGCGCGCAACGTGCGGACGGCGACGGCGCTGGAGGAGCTTGCCGACCACGTTTTGGCATTGCCGGCGGACGATCCGCGGGTGCGCGAATTACAGCGGCTCACCGGTGTAGGCGAAACGTTTGCGCCCGATCAGCGCGTGCTGTACGAGCTGGGGCGGTTTCGGTTCCACCACGCCGAAGTCGGCCTGGATCCCTTCCTCGACACGCTTGTCGAGTTGGCTGTAGCGGATCGTGGCGAGCAGGGGCGCTTCGGCGGCCGCATGGTCCCTGGCGACGACCCGTGGGGATGACCCGACCGATCAGGTCTCAGTGATGCGGCGCAGGTGGGCGACCGATTCGACGTGGTGGGTTTGCGGGAACATGTCGAAGGCGGCCAACCCCTCCAACGTATAACCCTCGGCCAGCACCGCCTTCAGATCGCGCGCCAGCGTGGCCGGATCGCAGGAGACGTAGGCGATGCGCGAGGGGCGCAACCGGAGCACGCCACGCAGGGCCGACCGGCTGAGCCCGGCCCGAGGCGGATCCAGCAGCAGGAAGGGTGGTCGCCCGTAGGAGCGATAGGCTGCGTCCAGCCACTCCTCGACCGGCTGCGCCGCCATGCGCACCCCCGGCAGATCTGCCCCCAGCGCGTTGCCGGCGGCATAGGCGGCGGCCAGCGGATCGGCCTCCACCCCGATGACACGGCGGAAGCGCCGCGCCAGCGGCAGCGTGAACAACCCCACGCCGGCATAGAGATCGAGCGCCAGCGACTCGCCGGATGTCGGCGGCTCGGCCAAGCGCAGCGCTTCGACAACGACGACGTCCGTCACCGGCAGATTGGCTTGAAAGAAGCAACGGGCATCCAGCCGGAGCCGCTCTCCGGCCGCCTCGATCGTGATTTCGCGCGGCTCCCCGCCATCCAGGTTCGGAGCCAGCGAGATCGCATCGCCGGCGGCGGCGCGAAACGCGACGGGTTTCTCGGGGAGCGTGCCGGCGTTCATGCGCGAGCGCAATTCCAGAAAGCAGGCGCCCAGCTCCGACACGACCAGCGGATCCTCGGGAAGATCGCACACGGCACGACTGCCGGCATGAAGATAGCCGAGCGCCGGCTCCATCGGGTCGTAATTCCATTCGGCCCGCGATCGATACCCCCATTCCTGTGGCGAGGGCGTCACTGACAGGTCGGCTGGTGGCTCGATGTCGCCGATCCGCTGCAAGGCGTCGGCAAGCATGGCGTGTTTGGCGGCGAGTTGGGCGGGGTAGGTCAGATGGGCGAAATCAGCCGCGCCGCAGGCGGCGACCGCCGGGAACGGCGGCGCAATGCGATCCGGCCCGGGAGCGACGATTTCCACGATGCGCGCCTCGGCGATGGAGCCGCGATCGCGCGTGAGGCGAACGCGGACGACATCGCCGGGGGCGGCGGCTGCAACGAAGAGGGTGCGTCCAGCGCCGTGAGCTAGCCCGAAACCGCCCGGCACGATCCGCTCGATGGTGGTTTCGATGAGACCCGCCTCGGGCCGAGCGGGGGCGGATGGGCGAGGCATGACGATCTCCTGCGGGCGCGCCGCGGCCGGAATGACGAAACGCCCTCGCCGGCCGCCGGCGAGGGCGCTACGGTGTGGATCGAACCGCGCCTAGACCGACTTCATCAGGGTGCGCATGCAACGCGTGCACATGTTGATGTGTCGGGTTTCCCCATCCAGCGTGACTTTCCGGCGCTGCACGTTCGGCTTGAACGTGCGATTCGTTCGGCGCTTGGAAAAGCTTACATTGTGTCCGAATTGCGTCGTCTTGCCACAGACATCACACTTGCCAGCCACAGCGGAACATCCTCCGGTTCGCAGATCGTACAGTATGCTAGTCGAGCCGAAACCGCTGAACGGGCAAGCATGGACGCCCGTGGAGCGCGGACGATGCTCGCACGATTCCCTAATGTAGCATGCCGGAGCGCTGCTGGCGACTCCCGGCGTTCCGTTCCGAGGGTAAGAGCGGATGCACCACGTGGACCCCGAATTGGTCCGACCGGCGGCGCGGCTGCTGGCGATCGTCGAGGCTGCCGCGGCACGGCTGGAACAACGCCGCGACGAGATTGACGCGCTCAACGTCTATCCCGTGCCGGATGGCGACACTGGCTCCAACATGTCCTTGACGATGCGGGGCGCGATCGCGGCGGGTCGGCGGGCGGTTGCCGAAGACGAGGGGATGGCCGAGGTCGCTGCGGCGATGGCGCGTGGCGCGTTGCTGGAAGCGCGCGGCAACTCCGGTGTGATCCTCTCGCAATGGCTGGCCGGGATGGCCGAGCAAGCCGCCGACGAATCGACGCTCGATGGCGTGGTGCTGGCGCGCGCGCTGGCGAACGGGCAGCGGATGGCGTACCGAGCAGTGCTCGCCCCGCAGGAGGGGACGATGCTCTCGGTGGCGCGAGGCGCCGCCGAGGCCGCCGCCAGCGCCGCTCGGCTGCCGGCTGAGGAGACACTGGCGGCGGCTCTGGTCGGCGCTCGGGAGGCGTTGCGACGGACACCGGAGCAATTGGAGGTGCTGCGGCGGGCGGGCGTGGTCGATGCGGGCGGGCAAGGTTTGGTGCGGTTGCTGGAAGGG
>JADLCW010000138.1 GCA_020847015.1 Thermomicrobiales bacterium
GCAACTCCTCGATCAATCGCTGCCGCTCCTGATTTTCTCGATACAGCGCGCGGTAGCCCAGCCCCAGCGCAATGGCGATCGCAGCCCCCACCAGCGGGCCGACCGCGGCTCCGGTCGTCAGCCCACTCGAGGTTGCGGTGACGAGCAGCATCGCGAGCGTGCTGGCGGCCACAGCGGCCACCCCGGTCCAGCCCGGGATCAGGTGCAGGTAGAGAAAAAAGAGTGGGAAAACGAGATAGGCGGCCTCCGGACTGAGCCAGCCAAGCGCCAGCGCCTCGGCAGTGAGCAGCGCCAACCAGATGTCGACGGCTCTACTACGCTCGTCGGCGGGGCGGCGGAGTCGAATGGCCCCGACCGCATAGGTGGCCAGGAACACCAGCGCCATGGCCACGGCAAGCGTGGCTCGCTCCTCCGGCCGGCCGACCTCGCGCACGATGACAAATCCGGCCAGACCGACCACCAGCAGATCGAGCGCCAGTCTCAGCCGGGCAAATGCCGACGCCAGCGACGAATCGTTCATACCGCCACCAGACCATATCTCGCTGACCGGCGCATCGGTCAAAAGATGCAATTCCGCCGCCATCGAACGGCACGGGCGAATCCGACCCAAAGCCGATGGCTGGAACCTGCTCGCGGCCGACACTGGAACCAGTCAAACACCCGACAGCGCGGTGTCCCGGTCGTGGATCGGGCGGCCGCGCATCGATTCGGGGAGCATCGCCAAAGGGGGATCGATCATGCTTGGTTTTGCGATTGTCACGATCACGACCGCGCTCGTGCTCTATACCATCGGCGTCTGGGCCGAATGGTTCAGCGGCCGCCTGCGGCCCTGGCATCTCATCTTCTTCTGGGGCGGCTTGCTGTTCGACATCATTGGCACGCGGGAGATGAGCCAGCTCGCCGAGGGTGGATTCACTTTCAACGTTCACGGGATCACCGGGTTGCTCGCGCTGATGCTGATGGCCGCCCACACGTTGTGGGCTACGATCACCATCATCCGTGGCCGCGAGCGCTCCTTGATCGCGTTCCATCGGCTGAGCACCGCCGTCTGGGTCGTCTGGCTGGTTCCGTACATGACCGGCGTCGTCATGAACAGCGGATTGCTGGCCTGAGCCATCAGGAGCGCTACCCGCCAACCCGTCGGGGCGGCGAAGGCCGCCCCAGTTACTCCGAGGTTTCAGGTTCCTCCGGCGGCGCCACGTTCACCATCGCCGCCACGCCCGGTCCGATCAGATGCTCCGCTCCGCCTATCCGAATCCGCAGCGGTCCGTCGAAGGGAAAACGCTCGACGACCGCGATCTCCGCGCCTGGACGCACTCCCATTTCCCCCAAAAAGCGCAGCTTGTCCGGGTCGCGATCGCTGACTCGCGTCACCGCCACCCGCTCCCCGGCCCCGACATCGCTCAACAGCGCCGGCGAAACGGCGGCGATCATCCCGTCCGCCGAGGGAATCGGGTCGCCATGCGGGTCGTGGGTCGGGTAGCCAAGCGCGCGGTCGATGCGCGCCGCCAGCTCGTCGGAGATATGGTGCTCCAGGCGCTCGGCCTCGGCATGCACCTCGTCCCAACCGAACCCCAGCGTCTCGGTCAGATACAACTCCAGCAGCCGGTGGTGGCGCACTACCTCCAGCGCCACCCGGGCGCCGGCCGGCGTCAGTCGCATCCCTCGATAGGGTTCATGCTCGATCAGGCCAAGCTCATGCAACCGCTTGGCCATGTTGGTCACTGACGGTCCGCTAATGTTCAGTTCCTCAGCCAATCGCTGGGTCGTCGCTTCGCCGCCGCGCGCCTGCATGGCGTAGATCGCCTTCAGGTAATCCTCCATCGCGTGGGTGATGCGCGACGATTCCGGGCCATCCGCCGGTCGCTCTCGGGGCATGCCGCGCGGCGTGTTCCCGCCGTTGCGCGATTCGTTTGCGGCGCTCATGGAATGGCTCCTCTGGACCTGCGCGGAGGCGTCGCGGTCATGGCGATGGTCCCGACCGCGCGCCGGGCTGACGTCGCCTGCGCTCGTCCGATTCCGCCTGGCGCGGCGAGCGCGTCAGTCGTCTGCCCGAAGCATACGCCGGTCACGTGCCGGGCGCTGGCGCACCGGCTCAGCCGGCCGCAGTCAACTGGATGGCGCAGCCCGCGTTGTCATACGCGATGGCGTCCAGCGAGGTTGGCGCAGCGGAACCGCACATCGGGCACTCCGGATCGCGGTTCAGTTGCAGATCCCGGAACTCCATCGCCAACGCGTCGTAGAGCAGCAGCCGTCCGATCAGCGGTTCACCGATGCCGAGAATCAGCTTGATCGCTTCGGTCGCCTGAATGATGCCGATCGCTCCTGGCAGCACTCCCAACACCCCCGCTTCCGAGCAGCTGGGAACCGCCTCCGGCGGCGGCGGCGTGGGGAACAAGCAGCGATAGCACGGCCCTTCGCCGGGCACGAAGGTCGTCGCCTGCCCTTCGAACCGAAAGATGCTGCCATGCACGTTTGGTTTGCCCAACAGCACGCAAGCATCATTGATCAGATAGCGGGTCGGGAAGTTGTCGCTGCCGTCCACCACCAGATCGTACTGGCTGATGATCTCCAGCGCGTTCGCCTTCGAGAGTTGCGTCTCGTGCGCGATCACCCGCACATCGGGATTGAGCGCCTCGATCGCGATCCGCGCCGATTCCACCTTCGGCATGCCGATGCGGTCGGTGGCGTGGATCACTTGCCGCTGCAAATTGGAATCGTCGACAACGTCTGAATCGACCACGCCCAGCGTGCCGACCCCGGCCGCCGCCAGGTAGAGCGCCGCCGGCGCGCCCAAGCCGCCAGCTCCGACGAGCAACACTTTGGCGTCCAGCAACTTCCATTGCCCAGTCTCGCCCACCCCTGGCACCAGCAAATGACGGCTGTAGCGCCGCCGCTGCTCCGCCGTCAGCGTGCGCCGGATATCCCACGGCTGCCCGGCCGCTTTCCAGGCGGTGAAGCCGCCAGCCAGCGACACAACGTCGGCATATCCCAAGTCGCCCAGCGTCCGGGCCGCGAAGATCGACCGCGTACCCCCCGCGCAGTAGACGACCACCGGCCGTGCCCGATCCGGAGCTATCTCTTCGATACGAAATTCGAGAAACCCGCGCGGGATGTGCACCGCCCCCGGGGTCATCCCCTGCTCGACTTCGTCGTACTCGCGGACATCGACGAACAAGGCGCCAGCCGCCTGCACCTGTGCGGCGGCGGCGACATCGACCTCTCGAATGGTCTCCTTGACCTGGGCCAGCAGATCGCGTTGCGTGATTGACATCGTGGACTCCCGTGATCGGCCGCCGCCACCGGCCGACCGCGGGGCGGGGCGCGCCTATGACGTACCCTACACGGGCCCGCGCCCGCTGACGAGGCAGCCACCCGGAGGAAGCATGTCGACCGCCGAATCACGTACCGAGCTCACCGCGCGACCCGATCATGGTTGCTTCGGCTGCGGCGAGCACAACCCGCACGGTCTTCACCTCGTCTTCGCGCGGCAACTGGACGACTCCGTCGCCGCCGAATTCACCCCCCGCCCCTACGACGAAGGATTTCTCGGCGTGGTTCATGGCGGCATCGTCACCACGATGCTGGACGAGGCGATGGCGTGGGCCGCCTTCGCGAATCGCGCCTGGGCGATGACCGTCAAACTCGACGTTCGCTTCCGCCGTCCGGTGGAAGTCGGCGTACCGCTGCGGATCGTCGGCCGGCTCGTCGTCAACCGGGGTCGCCTGCTGGAGACGGCCGGCGAGATCCGTCGCGCCGCCGACGACGCCCTGCTCGCGGAAGCCACGGGAACCTTCATGCGCGTCTCGGAGGACCAGGCCCGCGCCTGGGAGACGCGCTACCTCGGCTCGCCCGAACCAGCCATGCCGGGCGTTGACTAATCCGGCTCCGCCAGATCGAGCAGATCCCGCACCGCTCGGTTCAGGTTGGTCAGCGAACGCCGATCGAGTAGAAACAGCAGCAGTTCCGCCACTCCGGCTCCTCCCGGTTGGGCGCCGGGCCCGGGGACGGCCAGCAGCGCGCCCAGCGCTGCCGCTCGCGCGTCAGCGGCCCGCAGCACCTCCAGCAGCGCTCGCGCCGCCTCGTCGCGCCGCTCTGCCAGCGATTCGGGAGCGAGCGCTGCCATCTCGATATCGATCGGCTGCTCCAACTCCGCTCCCGTCCCCGTGAGTCGTTCCAGCACCGCCGGCGTCGTCGTCAGCACCAGCGCCCAGCGCCCGACCGCTCCTTCCGCCACCGGGCGCGGCCCGGGCGCGTTGCGCTCGGCCGCCTCGGCCATCACCTCCAGATCGCGCCGCCGCACCGTATCGCCGTCCACACCCTCGGCGTCATGCCCTTCCAGATCGTAGGCATAGACCAGAAAGGCGGCCGGCTCACCATTTGACGCCAACTCCACCGCCCAGGCGCGCACCGGCGGCACATCGCTCACCGGCAGCAAATCGGCAGCCAGCATCGCCGGCAGTTCGGTCAATCCCAGCGCCTGGGTCAGGAACGTCGCTGCCGCCATCCGCCCCTCGTCCTGCTCCATCGTCTCGCTCCCATCGTCGCCGGACCATATCGCGACGCCACATCAAACCACCTCAGGAATGCGATGATACGCGCGAATTAGACCGCCGCCACGTTGGGGGATGCCACGTGATCGACCGTGAAGCGGCCGAGCGGTTGTTGGCCGAAGCCAGAACCGCCGCCGAGCGCGCCTACGCGCCGTACTCTGGATTTCCCGTCGGAGCCGCCGTGCTAACCGCGGACGGAACGGTCATTACCGGGGCGAATATCGAAAACGCGAGCTATTCGCTCACCATCTGCGCCGAGCGGGTCGCCGTATTCCGCGCCGTGATGGAGGGGCGCCGCGCTATCGCCGCCGTAGCGATCTGGGCCGCCCGCGTCCGCCCCTGTCCGCCCTGCGGGGCCTGCCGGCAGGTGCTCAACGAATGGAAACCTGCCAGCGATGAGATGGCCGTCGTCATGGAAGGCGACGAGGAGGCGCGGATCACCACGTTGAGCGCGCTGTTGCCCCACGCCTTCGGTCCGCACGATCTGGCCGGCATCGACGACGACGCATGACGACGGGAGAACGACACGTGGGACGACTCGACGGCAAGCGCGCCATCGTCACCGGAGCGGGGCGCGGCATCGGCAAAGCGATCGCCGCCAAGCTCCTGGCCGAAGGAGCACGCCTGATCGTATGCGACGCCGTTCCCGAACGCATGGACGAGACAGCCGTGGATCTGGCCGGCCTCGGCGAGATCCACGCTCTGGCCGGCGACATCACGAACGACGCTTTTTGCCAGCGCCTCGTCACTACCGCGGTCGAGCGCCTCGGCGGTCTCGACGTGCTTGCCAACAACGCTGGCGTCGCCACTGTCGAATCGTTTCTGGAGATATCTCGGCACAACTGGGATCGCACCCTTGCCGTCAATCTGACCGCCAGCTTCCGGCTGGGACAACTGGCCGCCCGCCAGATGGTCACCCAAGGCAGTGGCGGCGCCATCGTCAACATGGCCAGCACCAACGGCCACGCTGGCGAGCGCGGGTTAGTCGCCTACAACGTCTCCAAGGCCGGCATCATATTGCTGACCAAGACGATGGCGATCGAACTGGCCGAACACAATATCCGCGTCAACTGCGTCTCCCCCGGCTGGATCTGGACCGATCTGGCCGCCGAAGGCGGTCTCGACCCGGAATTCATCGCCGCCTATCTTGAAAAGATTCCGTTGCGTCGCTATGGCAAACCGGAGGAAGTCGCCAACCTGTTCGCCTTCCTCGCCTCCGATGAAGCCTCGTTCATCAGTGGCGATTCGGTCGTCATCGACGGCGGCCAGCTCTCCGAGGAGTAGTCGTTCGAGCGCGACGAGCGCAAGACGCCTCGTTCTCGGTCGCGTGACGCATTGGAGCCACTCAAGATCGTCGCCGGCCTGTCGCCGCGCCGAAGTGCGGCAGGCAGGATCCATGCACGAGACTGCTCTGCGGGCAGGCAGACCCGGGTCGCAGCCATGAAGACGCGACCCGCGCCCGCCAACAGGCGGCGTTCCATGAGCGCAGCGGCCTGGGCGGTCACATAGTCACGCTCGGTGCGCGGGCCGGCCGCGCCATCGTGCGGCGCCGCCGCAAGAACTCCTGGACAAGGTAAACGCAGACGGCGACTCGAGCAGCGGCCGAGATGTTGCGGCGCGGATCATTGCGGTCGGGTTTTCTTGGAGGGTGATCCGGCTCCCCGATCGCGCCGGTATTGCCACGCTCTTCGCCGACCCGCGGCAGGGCATGGGGGAATCGTGACCGTCGTCGCTCGCCCCAATGCGCTAGACCAGACCTACGATGCCGCCCCACTGGAGCTGTTCTTCGATCTCGTCTACGTCTTCGCCGTGGCGCAGCTCGCCCATCACCTTCTGAATCATCTGGCCTGGCGCGGGGGCGCCGAGACGTTGGTGATGCTGCTGGCCGTGTTTGCCGTATGGAATTACACCAGTTGGGCTGTCTCCATGTTTCCGGCGCATCGAGCCGGAACGCGCCTGATGATCCTCATCGTGATGCTGTTGGGTCTGTTCATGAATGCATCCGTAACCCGGGCCTTCACGACATCCGGCTGGGTCTTCGTCGGGCCATTCCTGATGATCCAGCTTGGTCGCACGTTTTGGACATTCGTAAATTCCACCGGCGCGATTTTCCGGGAGCAATACGTCCGCACGCTCCTCTGGTTGACCGCCATCGCGCCGCTTTGGGTCGCAGGAGCCGTCGCCGATCCAGATGCGCGTCTGGTCTGGTGGACGCTGGCCGCGGGACTCGATCTGGCCGGCACATGGCTGGCGCACCCGATCCCCGGGCGCCAACTGTATTCGGAGCATGTTTGGTTCGAGGGCGGTCACATGGTGGAGCGGTGTCGTCTATTCCTCATGATTGCCCTGGGGGAAACGATTCTCGCTACGGGCAGGTCCATTGCCGCCGCTCCCCTGGAGCCGATGACAGTCGTCACCGGCACGGCTACGCCGATCGGCGTCGCCGCCTTGTGGGCGCTCGGCTTCGGTTCTGCGGATCGCCTCATCCTTCAAAACGTGGGCGAAACGTCAGATCCCGTTCCCGCGAGTCGTCACGCGGGCAACGGGTTGATCGTCGCGGTCGCGGGACTCATCGCCGTGGCGGTCGCGAACAATTTGGCCATCACCCATCCGCGGGGCCATGCTCCTGCCGCGCTTGAACCGCTGTTGTTCGGTGGGTCGATCCTCTTTTTAATCGCCCAGGGCTGGTATCTTTGGGCCGTACTGCACATCACACCCCGCCTGCGCATGTTCGGCTGTGCGGCGCTGGCAGTCGTTGGCATCAGCGCGCGGCTGACGCCGCCGTTCGTGGCCTTGTTGCTGGCCTCGACGGCGCTCGCGGTCCTGGCCGGTCTTGAGCGGCAATGACGCCGACTCGGTCATCTCGGCAGGAGTCGTTTCCGCCAAGCGCATCGCGCGGCCAGTCAATCCATGAATACGACAACCGGGAAACCTCCGGCATGTCTGCGATGCTCCGTTCGCCGGCCTCGGCGCCAAGAGCCTTGGAGTCAACCGCATGTTGCCGCGAGCGCAAGGTTCGGCCATGCCAGACCGACCTACGTTGGAAGCGCCAGCTCCACCACGAATGAACCGGCATCCGGCTCCAGGAAGCGCAGCAGCTCCTCGCTCAGATTACAGGCCTCCGTCTGGTTCAAGACGGGGAATGGCGCTAGGGCGTGTCTGCAAAGGGGTTAGAGCCAGAGCAGGATGGCGGCGAGGGTGACGAGGGCATGGAAGGACTCCTCCAATTTCTCGTAGCGGGTGGCGATGGCCC
>JADLCW010000139.1 GCA_020847015.1 Thermomicrobiales bacterium
CGAATCGTGCAAGTGCAGAATAGCTACGCCGATCTGCGCCGGAGCGATCGAGGCCGGATGCGCCGCAACGGTCGTCCGGTGCCGGTGCTCTTCGCCTACGAATTGCCGGAAGCGTGGAGCATCGTGCCCTAAAGCGCGACCGAGCGCGAGTCGGGCGCTTTGCCTTGGCCGGCGTACGACCACTATGACAGCGGCACGAGGCGAACTTCCCGAATCTCGACCCCCAAAATATTTGCGCCAGCCCGCGAGGATCGTCCGGAGCGGGGCTGGCGCCGAGGCCGACGACCAGATCGCCAGTCATGGTCGGCATCCGGAGTTCTGTCGGGGTGGTGATATCGACCGTGTTGACAAGAAGAACTGGCGAGCCGTTCTCAACGCGCAGCCCGATCGAATGGTTCGGTGAATCGACGATATCGGCGGCGCAGTGCGCCTCGCTCCAGCGGATTGCGGTGTTTCTATCCGGGCTGCGGCAGTAGAGCGATCAGGCTTCGTTCGCGGGGTTGACTGCAAAGATCCAGCGACGCCGAGATTGCCGAGTTCCATCGGGGCCGGAATTTCGATGCTGGGCCGGCTGCCGCGGGCCGTTCCGCCTGCGCCCGCGCCAATTGCCAAACGATCTCCTCCGGTGACGCAACCGGCGCCCTGACGCATACCACACTAATTGTGTTGCCCTACTGAACGAGCGCATCGAAATCGT
Source organism: Thermomicrobiales bacterium (assembly GCA_020847015.1). Classification (GTDB taxonomy): domain Bacteria; phylum Chloroflexota; class Chloroflexia; order Thermomicrobiales; family UBA6265; genus CADCWF01. The sequence continues at coordinate 698 of JADLCW010000139.1, forward strand.
TTGCATCAGCGTCTTCGTCGCCCCAATCTGCTGTGTGGGCGACGCCAAGCACGGGCGTCCCGATGTCGGATGGCGCTGTCCGTTCCTGCAGTTGCTTGGCTCCAACCTCGGTTTGGTCGGCGGCGTGGTGGTTCCTCCGTATCTCGGCGGTCGTCGGGCTGGAAAACTGGTAGATGGTCGAGGTTACGTACGCGCCGACATCGCTGGTCGAATACTCCGTCCCGAGCTACGCCGTCGAGTCGCAAATCTCGCACTCCCCGATGCGATCCCAATACTGTTTTGAATCGGCCAGACCAGTTGAATCCTGTGGCGATATCCGGATAGCATGTCGGGCTCACATATGGAGCCCGTCAGGGATTGGCGCTACTTGTCTGCCGTCGAACCGTAGTGGAATTTCTGAAATGCCGGCGCTTAGCGGAGCATCCGCAGCCGCGAGCAACCGGTCGCGGAGCAATCCCGCGGCACGACGGACCTCCTCGCGCATCGGCTCGCGATTGGTCGCGTCGACGATGCGGACTCCGACAAGATAATTTCCCAGCCGAAACATCAGATCCAAGTCGACGATCCGCTCTCCCGACACCCTATCCGTGGTTTCGAGGCGAGTGAGTCCGGCATCGAACCCGAAACCGTTCGGCTGACTCATATCCATCGCCTGCGCACTATCCAGCGTCCTCGCCAAGCCCATATAGGCGTCATGAGAGTTGCTTGCGGTATCAAAGGCAAGTAGATAGGAGATGACGCGGTGACCCCGCCAAGGAATCCCAATACTGGGGGCTGGAGCGGGCGATGATTCGCAAACCCAGAACGGCCAGATCCGTCGGGAAGAAGGCGAGACCCGGCAAATCGGGATCGGGCGGCAATGGCAGAAGCGCCTCGTCAGCGCCCGTCCGGCGGATCACCGGGGTGGGCGACACGGGCGCGGATTGCCGGGCAACGCTTGCCGCCGCGATGAGCGGACGGGCGAAGTTGGCGGGCCGCATTTCCCCGATGGCGCCGCCGGTCGGGATGCAACCAACATCGGCGGCGGTGATGGCTCCGTCGTGGTTCGTGTCGCCTGGCCGGCAGTCGAGTTCTGATCCTTGCGTCGGGATGCCCACCAAGGCCCCTCGGTCGTCGACCGCCGTACCGCCACTGCTGCCGCCAGACATCACCGCGTCGGTCGTGATCCAGTCTGGCCGGTCGTCACGATCCTCGTGGACGAATCCGCTCACGACACCCACCGTATAGGTCAGCGCATCACCGCCGATGGCGGGATATCCGAAGACGTGAATGGGATCGCCCAGCCCGAGTGCGTCGGAGTCGCCCAGCGGAATGAACGGAAACGCCGCGCGCGGCGCCAGTTGGGAACCGTCGGCCATATGGGCGATCCGCAGCACCGCGAGATCGAGATCCTCGTCCGCCTGTACGACCTCGGCCAGATAGGTGGGCCGGGGACGCTTGACGCCATCGGAGGTGAACACCAGAAAACTGCCGTGCCGATAATCCAGCGTCATGTGCGGCGCACGCTTGCGTAGAACTTTTTCGATATCGCGCACCGCCTCGGACGACGAGGCGGGATCGACGACGTGGGCATTGGTGAGCACCAGACCGTCCGGCGTGACAATGGTGCCGCTGCCGAGCGGGATAGGGAATGGCCAGCGGAAGTCGCGTTCAACCCATTCTGCATCGATGGCGAGCTGAACCGCCGCGGGAACGACGCGGTCGCGCACCCCGCGATCGATTCTTCCAAATACTGGCTGGATGGAGCCGAGCAGCGACCCAACCAGCGACCCGAGCAACACCAACGTCAGGATGAGCGGGCGGCGGACCATGACGACTCCCGGTGAGATCGGCCGCAACGAAAACGGATGTCGCCGAATCACGTCAGTTCAAATAAACAATAACAAACCCATGCCATGTTCTCCACGAGGCGCCAACCGCTCCATGAGTGATTCAGCGGCGATGGTGGATCCTGATATCCGAGTGCCGCGCCGGCGCCTCCAGGAGATCTGCGTCAACTCCCTGAGCTGCTGCCGTTGTGGGCGGCCGTGTCGTCCTTCGGCTCCCCAGGGCGGCGACGTCGCGCCAGACCGCCCAGAAACATGCGCCCGACGTGATCGCCGAACTTCTCCGGCGAAAGTTCCGCGCCGGTGCCTTGGAGCAACTCGCCCTCGCGTGTGGTCTGGGTTGCCCAGGTTGCCCGTGCTTCGCGCGCCTCGGTGAAGAATTCGGTAAGCGCATCGCCGGCGGTTTCCGAATCGCTGGTCAGTGCGGCGCGGACCTCGTCCAACCGAACCGACAGGGCGTCCAGCCAACGAACGACCGCGTCCCGGTTGGTCAGCAGGATGTCGCGATGCATGGCCGGGGAGCCGGCGGCAAGGCGACTGACATCGCGAAACCCGCTGGCAGTGAGCGATTTCATGTCGCGCCAGGACGCGTCGGTGGCGACGGTGCGCATCAGCGCCGCGGCCATCACAAAAGGTAGGTGACTAACCCCGCCGACGTAGGCGTCGTGCTCGGCCGGATCCACGAAGTATGGTTCGGCGCCGAGCGCGGCAATCATGCCCAATACGGTGCGGATCGCTTCCTCGTCGGCGGAGACGGATGGCGTGACGCACCACGTGGCGCCCTTGAACAGATCGGCGTCGGCTCCCTCGATGCTCTGCGTCTTGCCGGCCATCGGATGGCCGCCGACGAAATTGACCGTGCGCGGCAGAAACTCCTGCGCCCAGCGCAGCACTTGCGCCTTGGTGGAGCCGACATCGGTGACAGTGGATCCCGGTTTGAGATGGGGAGCGATCGACTGGAACGTTTCGGCCATCGCCATCACCGGGGTGGCGACCACGACGAGATCGGCTTCGGACACGGCGCGCACCATGTCCCAGGCGGTGCGATCGACCGCCTTGATCTTTTGCGCGTATCCCTGATTGTCGAGATTGGTGTCAAAGCCGATGACTTCGAGCGCGGGTTTGCCGTCGGCGCGGTGCTCTTCGGCCCAGCGCCGCAGCCCCAGCCCGATCGAGCCGCCCACCAACCCCAGACCGACGATCGCGACATGCTGCATGGGTGCGGGTCCTCCGGTCGGTTGAACGGCTACGGTTGGTAGGGCGTCGTGTCGATCTGACGCACCCACCCCTCCTGACCGTCCTCAGTTTCGAACTTCATCCAGCCCGGCGCATCGTCCGGGTTTTGCGCCGGAGCCTCCTCGCCGAGATAGCGCAGCGGCGTGGCGGGCGGCAAGGCGACGATGATCGGGTCGCTGGTGGACGGCCCCGATCGGAAATTGACCGACTCGCGCGCGGAGATCTGATGGGTCGGTTCAAAGGGTTTGGGTGTCGCTGTCGGCGCCGTCGGCGGCGCGGTCGGCGGCGCGGCGACCGTGGGAGGTGCGACTTGCTGGCCGCTTTGCGCAGCGGCCGTTTGCCCCTGAGTGATCTGTCGGTCGCTCAAATCAACACCGACGGCTGCGGCTTGGGTGGGCGGAGTCACGGCGGGAGCCGAAATAGGGATGAAGTCGGAGAGCGGCGCCACCAGCGCGGCGTAGATGATCGTCGCCCCGGCGATGCAGATAGTGATTGTTAGCAACATGGTGAGGCCGACCGCCAAACCGGCGCGGCGCGATTTTTGCCGCAGCCGGTCGCTGAGTCCAGGATCGGTCATGTCGGGCTGCAATCCATCGCGTCGAGGATCCTCGTGGAGCAAAGTGGCGCTCGGAGCGGGCGAAGTATACCACCCGCCGCCGGCCGTGCTTCGGCGCGCCGACAGGAGAGCCAGAACTGACTGGCACGCTGCGTGCATGACGGGTGAGCGCGGGCGAGACGTGCGCGCGCGGAAGGAGCAACCAACATGTCCTATCCCTATCCCGAGGATCGGACTCGAGAAAAGCGCGAGTTCGAACCGAAGGTGTATGCCGAGAATCGTGAAACGCTGGTCGATGCTGACGCCATCGACAAGGCCGAGGAAGAACTCTGGGGCGAAACCCACCAGCAGCCTGAGGGCGACGCACGACGCGCCCAGTTGAAGGAGAAGCTGGAAGAGGAAGCCCGCCGCGTTCAGGCCCAGATGCAGGACGAGCAGGCGAAGAAGAGCGGGGATCGCACTCGCTAAACGAGGCGTTCGGACGGCGGCCCAGAGCGTGAAAACGAGGTGCAGCATGGCGACGGATCCAGTCCGGCAAGTCGAGGCGACGGTGTTCCCCGGGGAAACGACCGCCGAACTTCAGCGACTGGCGCGGCGGTTGGCCGAACTCCCGCCCTCCCCAGCGGAGCCGTATCTAACGGTCGGCATCGATTTGCGCGCGTATGGGCCGGCGGCGGGTCACCGGCTCGGGCTGGAGCGGTTTGAACGCGACGCCGAGGCCCTGCTGAAGAAGCTGGACGCGCATTCGGTCGCGCGCCTCTCGGCCACGACCGATCTCACCTGGATCATCGAGCGGGTGGGACAGGCTAGAGTAGGATCCGAAGGTATGTTCGCCTTTGCCTGCGCTGGCCGCAATGTGTTCGAGGCGGCCGCGGTTCCGGTTCCTGTGCCGGAGCGCCTCTCCCTCGGGCCCACTCCGGAATTGTTCGACCTGGTGCGCATGATTGAAGACTGGCCGCCTTATGCCGTGCTCGTAGCCGATCAGCAACTGGGCGTCTTGCTGCTGGTTACCGGAGCAGGTCCCGATCTACGCGTGGAAGTTGGCGCCAGCGACTTCCCGCGCCACCAGCACCAGGGCGGCTGGTCGCAGGATCGCTTCCAGCGGCGGGCAGGCGAGCGCGAGGACGCGTTCGCCCGGGAACTTGCCGGACAGGCGCGCCGGCTGGTGGAAGAGCGGCGGATCGAGATGCTCGTGCTCGCCGCCAGCGAACCAATGCGCACCGCTATTTTGGATGCTCTCCACGAGTCGGTCAGCAAGCTGCTGGTGGGGGAGCTACACCACATCGTCGAGCACGGTCGCAACTACGATGAGCTGAACCCCAACACCGTCATCAAGCTGGCCGACCCGATCGTGCGCCGGGCCGAGCGGGCGCGCGAAGCAGAGGTCGCCCGGAAAGTGCGCGACGGAGCCGGTCCCGGCGACCGCAGCGTGACCGGGCCAGTTGATACGCTGACCGCCTTGCAGACGGGCCAGGTGATGACGCTGGTGCTCAATGACGACGCCTCAGTCGCGGGCTGGGCGGACTTCACGCTCGGACTCTACGGCGTTGGAACCGTACCGGCGGTGCACCCGGCAGGCGGCAATCCGGCCAACCTGGTCGCGGTGAACCTGGTGCAGGAAGCGGTGCGATTGGCGCTGCAATTCGATGCCGACGTCGAGGTGATCAAGACTGATCCGACCAGCGAGGAGGGGCACGGACGGGAGCGGGTGGTGACTGCAACGCGGCCTCGCGCTGACGCCGCCAAATCGATGGACGAGTTCGGTGGCATCGGCGCGGTGCTGCGCTTCACCCTGGCTCCCGACCTGTCCACCGCGCGGCTGTAGTCGAACGATCGGGCGGGCGGCCAAGACCACCCGCCCGACTGCCGGCGCGTCTGTTAGCGCATCGTAGATGGCAGGATGCCCAATTCGGCCCGATACTTGGCAACCGTGCGCCGGGCAATGCGGATGCCCCGCTGCATCAGTAGTTCGCAGATGCGGCGATCGGTCAATTGCTCGCCCTTGCGCTGCTCCTCCAGCACCAACTCCTTGATGACGTCCTTGACGCTCAGCGAAGGGGTAAAGAAGTCGCTGAACGGGATCACCTTGCGCGTCGGCAGCATGACGTACTTGTTGGCGGTGGCGCGGCTGACCGTGGATTCGTGAACGCCGACCTGCTGGGCGACGACGGCGCGGGTGAGCGGGCGCAGATCGCGTACCCCCCCGCGCAGGAATGGCTCCTGCAGCTCGCAGATGCACTTGCTGATCTTCAGGAGCGTCTCGCGCCGCTGATGGATGTTGGCGATGAAGAGCTTGGCGCGCGAGGCGTAGGTGCGAACGTGATCGCGGTCTTCGCCGGTCACGAATGATCCGCCCCCGGCGCCGTTGGCGGTCGGCCCGCCGGCGGCTGTCGCGCCGTTCTTGTTGTTGGCCGACGTCGATGACCGGTGGCGTCCGAATTCTCCGGCCAGACGATCGTACATGGGATTCAGCCGCAGATGAAAGTGCGAGGTGTCGACCACCTCGACCTGCAACTCGTCATCCTTGATGCTGATGACGACATCCGGAGCCACATAGTGGGCGGACGATGGGGTGCGCCAGGAGCGCGCCTGCTGCGACTGAAGGGGGAAGGGGTTCAGGTGGGTGCGGATGAAGTCCCGTGCCGCCTCGACCTCCTCCACGGGGACTCCAAGCGCGCGGCTAATCTGACCGAAGCGGTGAGCGCCAAGCGCGGTCAAATGACCGGTCAGAATCTCTTCGATGTACGGCGGTGGTTCCAGCCCGCCGGCTTCCAGATAGGCCAGTTGCAGCAGCAGTGATTCCTCCATCGTGCGCGCGCCGACGCCGATGGGGGCGACTTCCTGAATGACCACCACGACGGCCTCGATATCGGCGCGGTCGCGCTCGGTGAGGCGGGCGACCTCGTCCAGGTCGCATCCGAGCAGCCCGCGTTCGTCGATGCTGTCGATTAAATATTCGGCGATGGGGTAGTCGCGGGGATCGAGCAGGGTGCGGGCGTCGCGCAGGATTTGGTCGCGAATGTCGACGGCGTAGGCGACGAGGGTTAGCGGGTCGAAATCGTCGGAGTCATCGCGGGTCTGAATCTGGTCGACCATCACCTCCGGCATATCCCCGTACCGATCGGGTTGGTCGGCGGGATTACTCTGACTGACCAGGCAGACCGGGCAGAAGGTGCCCTCCAGGACGTTGCCGCACAGCGGGCAGGTAGCGCGATCCTCGACATCGAGCGCGGGATTGGCGTCCATTTCGGCCTGGACGGCCTGTTGCAGCTCCTGACGGGAGAGACTGAGGATGTAGTTGGCTTCAATGAGGCTGGGCGACACCCAGCTGTGCATCTCCTGACTGAAATCGAATCCGGTTTCCATGCAGATCCCCTGGTGTCCGCCCCCGGGCTGGCCCGGACGACGTGCTCGCGATGCGGCGATTCCCGGCGACGGTGTCCTGAATTGGCGCTGATCGACGCGGTCTCCGCGAATCGATGATAATCGTGATGATGGCAGGGTTCTTGCTAGTTTGTTAGAGCACCACGCAAGAAGCTTGCCACGCCGCGACGATCGGAACTCACGGCGCAGCATCCATGCGCCGGCTGATATGCTGTGGGACAGCGATGGACGAACGGGGGCGCGGGATGACTGCGAAGCTCGGCGAGCGAGGCTGATGCGCGCGCTGACGATCGGACGCATTCAGGGAATCGCCATCAGGGTGCACCCGACGATCGCCATCGTGCTGCTTTGGGTGCTCCTCGACTGGGGTCGACTCAGCGGCGGAGGCGGCGCGCGTCTCTTCGGACTCCTTTTCATGCTGCTGGTTTTTGCCTGCGTGCTCCTTCATGAGCTTGGCCACGCCGTTATGGCGATGCACTATGGAGTGCACGTCCACGACATCACCTTGTCGGTTATAGGCGGGGTGGCGCGCATGGGACATGTGCCGCTGCGCTCGCAGTCGGAGATGGCCATCGCCGTCGCCGGTCCGGTCGTCAATGTCGCCGTCGCCGCGGCGCTGACGCCGCTGCTGGCGCTCGCCGGAGTGCTCGGCGGCTACGCGGGACCGGGCGGTGTGGCGCTGGCCCTGCTGGAACCGAGTCTTGTCGGTCTCCTTGGCGGGCTGATCGCCGCGAACCTGATGCTAACCGTCTTCAACCTGTTGCCAGCGTTCCCCATGGACGGCGGCCGCATTTTGCGGGCTAGCTTGTCGTCGATGATCGGGCGCGATGTCGGCACTCGCATTGCGGTGCGGGTCGGGCAAGGCTTCGCCGCGCTGCTGGCCTTGGCGGGGGTATTCTGGCTGCACAGTTATGCGCTGCCACTGGTCGCAGTATTCATCGCGGTGGCCGCTCAGGCTGAGTGGCGCGCTGTCCGTATCGAGTCGGCGCTGCGCCGGATGCGCGTCGGCCAGTTCGCCCTGTGGGATATGGGCGGCGTCTCGCCGGCGCAGCCGCTATCGTACGCGCTACGCGGCGGGCCGCGGGACCTGGCTGTGATCGAGGACGGACGAGTAGTCGGCATGCTCTGGCGCAACCGACTCCTCAATGAACTCGGCCGCGGCGCCGGAGGCGTTGCGGTGCGCGAGGTGATGGATCGCGAGTTCGTCGCGGTCGATGTCGATGACTCCGTCTATGACGTGCATCAATACATGAACGGCAGCGGCCGCTGGGCGGTTCCGGTGGTGGAAGGCGGCCTCTATCGCGGCGTGTTCACCATCGACCGTCTCGCCCATATCTACCGCCAGGTGACGCCGCATCCGATCCCCGGACTGGATCCCGGGAGTCTCCTCGCCACACTCGATGGTTGGTGGCGCGCCGCGGTCCGCTAATCGTCCGTCAGCTTGACCGGTTACGGTCTGCTGGCTAGGATGGAGTCAGTATTCTGCGGAGTCCGCGGCGAAGCGGTGGTGCAATGAAAGTATCGACACGAGGTGAATACGGGGTCCGGGCGATGGTGGCATTGGCGCATCAGTATGGCCAGGGTCCGATGTCGATCGCGGCGATCTCGCGCGCTTCGGCGATCCCCACCGCCTATCTGGAGCAGTTGATCGGGCCGCTGCGCCGCGCCGAACTCGTCACCAGCAAACGCGGCGCCCGCGGCGGATACCAGCTTGCACGCTCCCCCGATCAGGTGAAGGTGGGTGAGGTGTACCGGGTGATGGAAGGCCCGGTCGCGCCGATGGATTGCGTCTCCGAGGATGCCTCTCAGCAGACATGCCCGTTCATCATCGGCTGCGAGACGCGGCCGGTTTGGCTGAGGATGCGCGACGCCATTATCGATACGCTCGATTCGACGACGTTGGCTGATCTGATCGCCCAGAGTCCGGTGCGGCCTCCGACCGGCAGTGAGGCGTCCCCCTCCTCCTCCTAGATCTCGACACCGAACGACCGGAACGCTCGATGGTCTGCATCGAGCCATTCGTTTTGCCTAGTGTGGAGCTGCGTATGCTGCCTACCGCCAAGGACGACACGATTTATCTGGATCATGCTGCGACGACCCCGGTCGACCCGCAAGTACTCCAGATCATGCTGCCCTATTTCACCCAGCAGTTCGGCAACCCCTCCAGTCTTTACCGCCTGGGGCAGGAAGGGCGCGCCGCGCTGGATCGGGCGCGCAGTTCGGTGGCCCGCACCCTCGGTTGCATCCCGTCGGAGATTGTCTTCACCGGCGGCGCGACCGAGAGCGACAATCTCGCGATCGAGGGCGTCGCTTGGCGTCGCCGCCGGCTCCAGGGCGACGCGCCGGCTCCGCATATCGTGACAACGTCGATCGAGCATCACGCCGTGCTCCACCCGGCTCAGAGCTTGCAGCAGCGTGGGTTCACCGTCACCTTCGCGGCGCCGAATGAACACGGCGTCGTGCCAGCGGAGCGCGTGATCGCGGCGATTCGTCCCGAAACCTGCCTGATTTCGGTGATGTATGCGAACAACGAAACCGGAGCCATCCAGCCGGTGGCGGAGATCGGCCGGATAGCGCGAGAGCGCGGCATCCCCTTCCACGTCGATGCGGTGCAGGCGGCCGGCGCCCTGCCGCTCCGGGTGGACGACATCGGGTGCGACCTGCTGTCGCTGTCGGCGCACAAGTTCTACGGTCCGAAGGGTGTCGGGGTGCTGTATATCCGCCGCGATACGCCGATTGACTTCGTGCAGCAGGAGGGCGGCGGACAGGAAGAGGGCAGGCGCGGCGGGACCGAAAACGTACCCGGCATCGTCGGACTCTCGGCCGCGCTGGAGAAAGCCGAGCACCTGCGCGAAGCGTACGTGACTCATTGCAGCGGTCTGCGCGACCGGATGGAGGAAGCGCTGTTTGCGGCCATCCCCGACGCGCAGCTTAACGGCCCGCGCGATCGGGCGCTGCGACTGCCCGGTCATTTGAATGTGGCGATCCCGGGGGTGCAGGGCGAGACCGCATTGCTCAGTCTCGACATGCAGGGTGTGGCCGCATCCGCTGGTTCTGCCTGCACCACCGGCAACGCCGAGCCGAGCCACGTGCTGATGGCGATGGGTGCATCGGAAGAGCGGAGCCGGGCGAGTCTGCGGTTCAGCCTGGGGCGCGATACGACCGCCGACGATGTCGACGAGGCGGTCGATATTTTGATCGAGACGGTGGAACGGGTGCGGGAGCTGGCCGGCGCTCGATGAGCGCTCGGGCCAACCGGAGTTCGATCCTCGCCGAAGCACTTCGGAAGCGACGAGACAAGCACCGGGAGCAGGTCAGCGCTCCCCGGTCACGCATTGCGAATAGTGCCCAAAATCTCGAGACATCCGCGCTGCAACCGGGATCTCACTTGTTGCGACGAGATAGGCGTCATTTACGATGCTAGAAAATCCAATTTTTGTGTCCAAGATTTCCTTGGTCTTGGCGACGGAATGTCGTTCGCTCAAGGCGAAGCGTCATAAATGGTCAAATCGGGTCAAGGTTAAACGCAACAGGACCGAACCGGCCCAGCACATATTGTGCACCTGGTTGTGAGCATTGCGCGACAGCGATGTTCTACGCCGGATGGCGAAGTCGTTCCGGGTTCCCTGCGCCCTTGCGCAAGGTGTACCGCGACCGCGGCGATCAATCCGGCAACCCGACGCCGCCGTCCGCGTCGGGGGCGTCAGCGAGTGCGGCAGAGAGCAGTTCCGCCGCATCGGTCCCGCCGATCTCGCCCAATTCCGGTAGGTCGGACAGCGACGCCAACCCGAAATGGCGCAAGAACTCGGGCGTCGTCGCGTACTCGATTGGGGCGCCGATGACCGGGCGGCGGCCGGCGGCGGAGATCAGTCCGCGGCCGTGCAGCGTCGCCAGCACCCCCGAGCAGTCGACGCCGCGCACCGCCTCGATTTCACCCCGCGTCGTCGGTTGGCGGTAGGCGATGATGGCGAGCGTCTCCAGCGCGGCCGGCGAGAGCCGCGCCTCTCGCTCCAAACCGAGGAAGCGGCGAATGCGACCGGCGAAGCGCGGCGCGGAGGCGAGTTGCAATCGCCCCTGATTGCGAATCAGCACCCAGCCGCGGTCGGTGCGCTCGTCAAGCATCGCCAACGTGTTCTCGATCCGGGCACGGGGCACGCCGGCTCCCTGCGCAAGTTGCTCGGAACTAGTCGGCTCCGGGGCCACCAAGAGCATCGCCTCGATCAGCGCCGCGAGCTCGGCGTCGTCCAGGTCCGGGTCGTCGAGGGGCGCCTGCCGTGCAACACTGGCGCCGGGTTCACGGTCACGCGCATTCATGTCGATTCATCGCCAAGCAGCGCGGCTTCAGCAAGCGCCCGGTCGAGCAGCCGTAGTGTGATCTCCCCGAAGGGGACTGGTTGCTCGGCGTCGATGGCTTGCCGCCGCATCAGCACCAGCACCGCAAGAAAGCCGACTCGCATTTGCCGCCGCTCGCGGTAATCGAACACCTGCCAGAACGCGACCGCTCTGCTTCGTTCGAATGCGGCGAGCACCCGCCCGATCATCTGATGGAGTGAGACGACCGGTTTGCGCGGCGTCGGAAGCGGCGGCGGAGCGATCAGAGCGAGGCGCCGCCGCAAGGCGCGCGCGAGCGCTGCCGAGGATCCGGGAGCCAGGCGCGGCGCCACGGTCAGCGGCATAGCGATGCCCGCTCCGCGCGAAAATGAGCTCAGCCCGAGTTTATCCAAATGGCCGAGGCGTTCGCCAGCCTGCCGAACGGCGCGGTATTCCGCCAGTTGGCGGACCAGGTCGTCGTCACTTGATTCCTCGGCGACGGTCGCCGGGCGCGGCAGCAGCGCGCGCGATTTGAGCAGCAATAGCCGGCCGGCAACCGCCGTGAACGAAGCGATTGCTTCTGGCGCCGCGCGGTCAATTGCACCGAGGTGCGCGAGAAACTGGTCGGTGACCGCCACCAGCGAGATTTCAGCGATCGGCAACTGCTCCCGCTCGATCAGGCGCAGCAGCAGATCGAGCGGCCCCTCAAAGGAAGGGAGGCGCAACTGGTAGTCAGTGAGATCGGTCGGGTCGGCCGTGGTCGCCATGCGTGCGGCGAGTGTACGGCGCCGAGCGAATCCAGTTCGTTCGAGCGGCTGCGCGCGAACATCGGACGCCGACGCTAGATCGCCGTGAGCATGCGGAAGATGAGGTTGTACACCGGCATCACCATGGCGGTGATGACGGTCGGTGCGAGGAAGATGAGCAGCAAAAGAATGCCGAAGCTAAAGCGCTCAAGATTCGCGAGCGCTGGCCGCCAGAAATCGGGCACGAGCGCGGCCAGCAGCCGCGAACCGTCGAGCGGCGGCACTGGAATCATGTTGAAGGCAGCCAGCGCGACATTGAGCGCGACAAAGGTTTGCAACCCCTGCGCGAGCGGTGTTTCCTGCACGGCTGCTCCACCGAAACGTAGCGAGAGCGCCCCGGCGATCGCCAGCACGACGTTGGACGCCGGGCCAGCCAGCGCCACCACTGCCATGCTGCCATGCTTGCCGAAGCGACCCAGCGGACGTAATCGGTAGGTGTTGACCGGCACCGGTCGGCCCCAGGCGAACCCGAATCCGGTGACGGCGATGAGCAGGAACATGAAAAACCCGAGTGGGTCGAAGTGCACGACCGGGTTGAGACTGACTCGCCCCAGATGGTAAGCGGTATCGTCGCCCAATTGCAGGGCTGTCCAGGCGTGCATGAACTCATGGATCGTGATGGCGATGATATAGGTGATCATCACCATCACGATCAGTTGTGGATCGAACTCGGGAAAACCGCTCACGATGCGCCTAGATCGCCTTGAACTTGCCCGCGCCGCCGGTCGCTTCTTCGGCGCCGGAACCGGGGTAAAGATGGCAGGCTACATAGTGGCCGTTGCCCTGGTGGGCGAAGATCGGGTCGACTTGGCGACAGACCTCCATTGCGTACGGGCAGCGGGTGTGGAAGTGGCAGCCGGACGGCGGATTGATGGGGCTGGGCACGTCGCCGGCGAGAATGATCCGCTCGCGCCGCTTTTCGATGACCGGGTCGGGAATGGGCACCGCTGAAAGAAGCGCCTTGGTGTACGGGTGCAGCGGATCGGAGTAGAGTTCGTTGCGTTCGGCCATCTCCACGATTTTGCCGAGATACATTACCGCGACGCGATCGGAGATGTGCTTGACGACCGACAGGTCGTGCGCGATGAACAGATAGGTGAGTCCGAACTTCTCCTGCAAATCTTCCAGCAGGTTGACGATCTGGGCCTGAATCGACACGTCCAGCGCCGAAACGGGCTCGTCGGCGACGATGAAGTCCGGGCTGGCCGCCAGAGCGCGGGCAATGCCGACACGCTGACGCTGGCCGCCAGAGAACTCGTGCGGGTACCGGTTGGCGAAGTAGGGGTTGAGCCCGACCGTCTCCAGCAGCTCCTGCACGCGCTGGGTTCGCTCGCTCTTGCTCACCAGCTTATGGATCTGCATCGGCTCAGCGATGATGTTGCCGACCGTCATGCGCGGGTTCAGCGAGGCGTACGGATCCTGAAAGATCATTTGCAAATGGCGGCGCATCTTGCGCATGTCGCCGCCGTTGAGCTTGGTGAGATCCTTGCCCTGAAACACGACCTCGCCGGACGTGGGCTTGTACAACTGCAGGATGGCCCGTCCGGTGGTTGACTTGCCGCATCCCGACTCGCCCACGAGACCGAGGGTTTCGCCCTTCTTGACGTTGAAGCTGACGCCGTCGACGGCCTGGACCGCGCCGACCTTACGCTGAAAAATGATGCCCCGCGTGAGCGGAAAGTGCATCACCAGATTGCGAACGTCGAGCAAGGCGTCGCCGCCGCCGTTCGGTTCCGGCTGCACGTGCCGGTCGATGGTGGGCTGACCCGCAGGCTTGGGGGTCCGGGCGCTGGTTTGCATGGGAACGTGCCTCCGCTCCGACGGCGTATCAGTTCGTGTCGAGATCGACCGGGGCCGTCGGCGCTAACGGGTTCGTCGGGTCAGCGACGCCGTGTGACCCGGGCAGCGTCGACAGATCGGAGTAGTCGACCGTGCTGCTGGGCGCGGGGAGTCCGTGGGCGCGGGCGACCGCGTCCAGGTCGTCGTCCTTACTGACTTCTTCCCAGAACCAGCAGGCGGAATAGTGGCCCGGAGCCACTTCCAGCAGCGGCGGGTTCTTCTGCTCGCACTTCTCTCGCGCGGAGTTGCAGCGCGGCACGAACGGGCACATGTCCGGTAGGTCGATCAGATCCGGCGGCAATCCACGAATCGGTTCCAATCTTTCCTTGCGGGCAGAGTCCAGCCGGGGAATCGACTTCATCAATCCGACAGTGTAGGGATGGCGGGGGTTGGCGAAGATCTCCTCGGTGGACGCGGTTTCGACAATGTGGCCAGCGTACATCACCTGGATGCGATCGGCCATGCCAGCCACCACCCCCATGGAGTGGGTGACCAGGATGACGCCGGTGTCGCGCTCGATTTGCAGCGTCCGCATTAGATCCAGAATCTGGGCCTGAATGGTCACGTCAAGCGCCGTGGTCGGCTCGTCGGCAATAATCAGCTTGGGGTTACAGGAAAGCGCCATGGCGATCATCACGCGCTGGCGCATGCCGCCGGAGAATTGGTGGGGATACTGGTCCACGCGCTCTTCGGCGTTCGGGATGCCGACCATTTTCAGCAGTTCCACGGTTCGCGCACGGGCTTGCCGCTTGTTCATGCCCATGTGCAGCTGCAATGCTTCGCTGATCTGGCGGTTGATCGTCAGAACCGGGTTGAGCGACGTCATCGGGTCCTGAAAAATCATCGCGATGTCGTTGCCGCGGATGGAGCGGATCTGATCGTCGCTCATCTTCAGAACGTCTTGTCCTTCGAAGATGATTTCGCCGGCCGCGATCTTGCCGGGTGGCGACGGGATCAGACGCATGATCGAAAGCCCGGTCATGCTCTTGCCCGACCCGGACTCGCCCACCACGCCGAGGGTTTCGCCGGGCATGATATAGAAGGAGACGTCATCGACCGCCTTCACCACGCCGTCCTGGGTGTGGAACTGCGTTTTGAGGTTGCGGACCTCCAACAGCGGTCGATCGTTCCCGTTGGCGTCCCCGGCCCGGGGTTGTGCGACCATCCTGGCTCCTCTCTTGCGGCCGGACCCTGCTTTGGGCGCCCGCCCGACATCGGCGTTGGGTCGAGCTCCCGGGTCGCGCCGAGTTGCCGCGGCTCCGGAACGATAGCGCCAACCACGCGGGTTGTCGCCATGACAGCAAAATCTTGCTAAATCAGCGGAACTGCTTGCGGCCGGAGCATAGCACACGCGTTTTCCACCCTCAACAGACGCCGCGCCAAAATCGGGGGCGCGACCATGGAGGTCAATCGCGCACGCCAGCCAGGAGTTCGCGCGAGGAGCGCGCGAGCAAGGTCGGCGCGTTCGCTACGAGCAGCCGGAACCCTTGCGCCATGCGGGCCTTGGTTCCCGCCACATCGCCCGCCACCGTGCCGAGCGCGACTCCATATCGCTGCGCCGCCGCGCAGACTTCATCGATGACCTCATCGACTTTCGGATGGTTTGGCTGCCCGGGGTAGCCCATCGACTGTGCGAGATCGGTCGGGCCGACGAAGAGCACATCGAGACCGGGTAGCGCCAACATGGCCTCCAGTTCCGGCAGGGAGTCGATGTGCTCGAACTGAACCATGGCCAGCACGCGGTCGTTGATCTGCGGCACCAGATCGGCCATCGGGGCGCCCAACCCGTAGTCGAAGGTGCGGCCGCCGGCGAGACCACGGCGGCCGTCCGGAGCGTAGCGCATCGCGGCCAGCGCCCGCTCAGCATCGGCGGCGGTTGTCGTCTGGGGGATCAGCACGCCAGAGACGCCGAGGTCGAGATACTTGAGTATCACTTGCCGTTCGTTCTGCCCGACGCGGGCCATCACCTGCATCCCGCGCGCCTCACCGGCCAGAATCATCGGGTAGGCGTCCTCCGGAGCGATCCGGCCATGCTCGCCGTCGAGGAGCGCGAAGTCGAAACCGGAGAGCGCCAGAACCTCGACGATCTCCGGCGAGGGCATGGGGATAAACACTCCGAATACGGCGCCGCCAGCGCGCAATC
>JADLCW010000140.1 GCA_020847015.1 Thermomicrobiales bacterium
AGACGCTAACCAAGGACATCTGATCCCAACGGATTTCGCTGCGGCGTCTCGCCGCATCGTGGCGGAGAACCCTGTCGAGATCCGACCTGCCGCGAGATCCACAGGCGAAGCAAGCGCGATCGACATTGTCGGTGTCGGTAGGCGTTGCGCTGCCGGCCGTGGTGCGGCGTGCGGCGTCGGGCAGGAAGCAGCGGGGTCCTTCGCAGGACGGTTCGCCGGCCAGGTCAGGATTCGAGTCGATGCAGAACCCGAACGCCACGACTGCGAGCGGGGCATGCCGGACGGAGTTCACCGGCGCGGGCGTGCGGTCGTTCGTGGCGCTACGGTCGGGGACGAAGGAGCAGCCGATTCAAGGACCGCGATGTTGGCGACCACCGACGGGACGCGGCCCCGTTCGTGTTCCTCTGAATCGATTCTGTACGACGTAGCCTTCCCTGAGCGGTGGACGCGCCGACGGGATGCCTTTCGCGGTCGATGGTGACGATGCTGACCTCCGACCGGTAGGGGTTAGCGAGGGTGTGCAGGTCGTCCGTGGTGAAGGTCGGCGCGTCATCGAGAGAGCGGCCGCAGCGGCATCTTGCCACGGCCCGTGCAGGCGGCGGACCCGCAGCGATTGTCGGCGTGGCATCATGCGCCGATGGCTGGCGAATCATCCAGCCGGCTGGGGGTATTTCCATGCCCAGCCGGAGGTGCTGACTCGGCCGGCAGGATTACCCTGCCGGCCGCGGGCGATGGCGTTGACTGCGACGTGGACATCGTACGGGTGTTCGGGATAGCGGCTGGCCAGGGGCGTAATAAGAGTCGCCTCGCAGGCAAAGCGAGTCGCCCCGCCGCCAGCCAGGAAGACGTGCGGTAATTGCTTCGTCACCCGGCAAGCGAGCACGATCGTGTCGCGGGAGCGGCATCGACCGCGTCGGCGCGCAGATCGCGCCCAGCCACGGTGCTGGCGTCGAGTTCCACCCCGCGAGCGGATTGAACGACCCACCGTAGCCGACCAGGTGGTCTTCGGGATTCGCCTCGACCTCGGAAATCGTCGCGATCACAGCATCGAGCGCGCGGACGCCGGCGCGCATGGCCGTCATGCCGGTCGGGGAACCGACCGCGGCATTTGCACGGCCAACCAGTTGCGTCTTCACCGGTCGCATGTCCCGAGGAATTCACGTTCGGACGCTGCATGCTCGGCCAGGGCGCGGCCGACCTCGTCGGTTGGCCACTCCGGTAGAGGCGCTTCAACGCCGTCCTCCATGAGAACGAACCCCTCGGCGGCTGGGCGCACTTCGCCGATCTCGGTCAGCGTGATGCCGGCGGTGGAGGCCGCTGCACGCAGGCGACTCACAGCGGCTGGAGGCGCGGCGGCCAGCAGCGCGCCAGAGGCGAGCATGCCCAGCGGGTCGAGTTCCAGCGCGCCGGCGATCGCTCGCGTTTGCGGTAGCACCGCTACGTTGGCGCGAACTAGCCGAGCGCCGCAGCCGGCAGCGGTCGCCAATTCGCGCACGCCCGTGCTCAGACCGCCTTCGGTCGGATCATGCAGCGCGACGACGTCGCCGGTCGCCAACAGTGCTCGCGCCGCGGGAACGACCGACAACCCGGGGTGTTCGATCAGCCCCGCCGCTTCACGCAGCATCTCCGATCCGATGAGCGGCGCTAGCACCGCTGGCAACTCACGGGCCAGCAGTGCCGTTCCTTCGATAGCGACCGCGCCAGCCAATAGCAGCCGATCTCCCGGCCGCGCGCCGCCGGGGCGCAGCAGACGTTCCGGCGTGGATTCACCGAGCATTTGCCCGACCAGCACCGTGCGCCGCACCGCCGTAGTGATTTCCGTATGGCCGCCGACAAGGGCGATGCCGCGCTCGTCGCAAACAGCGGCAATGGCACGAAAATGCGCTTCCACATCGTCGGTGGATACCCCCTCCGGAAAGAGGGTGGTGACCAGAAGCCAGCGCGGCTCGGCTCCCAGACAAGCGAGATCGTTGGCGTTGACATCGATCAGATACGCCGCGGCGTCGTGCGTAGCGAAGGTGATGGGGTCGGTTTTGGCGACGAGCACGCGGTCGCCGAGGGCGATGGCGGCGGCGTCGCGGCCGACGCCGGGCCCGATCAGCACGTTCGCATCGTTGGCAACGGACGAGGCGAGCAACCGGGCGAGAAGCGCCGCCGGCAGCTTGCCAATGCCGAGGCGCTGGGTGGTGTCGATCCGGGTCACGAAGCGCTCACCTGCCTGTGCATGATGCGGGACTTCTCCGCGCTAGAACGGAACGACATCGATCTCGAATTCATCGCCGGGCGGCGCTGCCGCCGGTTCGGCGTCGCCGGCCAGCGCGGCGTCGATATGGCCGACGCGGAGTTCCGCCTCGGCAAGCATTTGCTCGCAGCGACTGGCGAGACGCATCCCCAGCTCGTAGCAATCCATAGTCTCCGAGAGCGATAGATTTCCGCTTTCCAGATGGGCGACCACCGCGTCCAGCGCGGTATACACATCCTCGAACGCGCCGCCGTCGAGGGTCCATTCCCATTCGGCGAACGGTGTCGGCTGGGTGAGTGGTTCGGTCATCTCACTGCTTCCCGAATCATGCCGCGCTCTACCAGGCGCCCGGACACGTGCGCCGCCAGCGACCCATCGGCCAGCGTGACGCGCACCTCGTCGCCGGTCGCCACATCGGCAGCGCGAGGCAGTGGCCGACCCGATGCTGGCTCGCTCAGCAGCGCATATCCGCGTCCCAGCACTGCGGTTGGCTCCAACATGCGGAGCATCGCTCGCTGCCATGCCACTTCGTCTTGCCGCTGGCCGATTGCCGCCGCGCGCAGGTCGTCGAGCCACGTACGGCGCTCGGCAAGCCCCACCCGGTCGTGCTCCAGCATCCGCCCGGGGTGAGCGTGTCGCAACCGCTCGCGTTGGCGGACTAGGCGCAGATTCCGGCTCTCCGCACCCAGATCCGCCATGCGATGCAGCCTATGTCGTGCGGCGGCGATCCGTCCCGTCAACTCAGAGGCCGAGGGCACGCAGAGTTCGGCAGCGGCTGATGGCGTTGGCGCGCGCACATCGGCTGCCAGATCAACCAGTGTGACATCCGTCTCATGCCCGACGCCAGCGATGACCGGGATGCGGCACGCGAAAACGGCGCGAACGACGGGTTCGGCATTGAAAGCGGCCAAATCCTCGGCGGAGCCGCCACCGCGCGCGATGATGATGACCTCCGGCCGGCCGTCGTGCTGCAGCGCCTCCAGCGCCGCCACCAGCGCGGCCGGGGCCTCGTCGCCCTGCACGGCAGCCGGGCAGAGCAGCACTTCGACCAGCGGGTAGCGGCGACGCAACACCTGTTGGATATCGTGCCAGACCGAGCCGGCATCCGACGTGACGACCCCGATCGTCCGGGGGAAGACCGGGAGCGGTCGTTTGCGAGCGAGGTCGAACAGCCCTTCTGCTTCCAGTTGCTGGCGCAGCCGCGCGAACTCCAGCGCCGCCAGGCCGAGACCAGCTGGTTGCACCGAATCGACCACGATGCGCAACTCGCCGCGCGCCGCGTAGAGTCCCATCTGTCCGTGGGCGGCGATCTGCATTCCGCCTTCCGGTGGCTGGATCTGACGACGCAGATCGCGCGCCCAGATGACGCAGCGCAGACTGGCGGCATCGTCGGCGAGCGTGAAGAAGCAGTGACCACCGCGGCTAATACTGGTTTGCACCACCTCGCCGGTGACCCAAAGATCGCTCAGCAGCGGGTCGCACTCCAGCACCGCGCCCAGGTAGTCGGCGAGGTCGGAGACGGCAAGGAGGCGCAGGCCACTCATCGGCTGGCGTCCGCCGGACGTAGCCGCACCAGCGGCGAACCGAACTCGACCGCTTGCCCGTTGGCGGCCACCAGTTCGACGACGATGCCGCCACGATCGGCGGTGATCTCGTTCATGATTTTCATCGCCTCGATGATGCCAACCACTTGCCCCGGGATCACCACATCGCCCACCGCGATGAAGGACGGCGCTCCGGGCGTGGGAGCGGTATAGAAGGTGCCGATCATCGGTGCGGTGATGGTGTGCTCACTTGCGACGACAACCGAGGCGATCTCGCTGGTCGTCGCCTCAACGATCGGCGCGGCCGCGGATGCTCCACCGCGCAATCGGATGTTGACGGCGCCGAAGGCGAGATCGAGTTCTGTAAGACCGCCCTCGCGCATCATCCCGACCAAGGCTCGCACCAGTGATTCCACCTCGGCCGGCGGCAGAATCGGAACGGACGACGGGTTCGTTCGCTCACCCACCTAGTTGACTCGCTCGATGTAGTCGCCAGTCCGAGTGTCGACCTTGAGCGTATCGCCGATGTTGACAAACAGCGGCACGGTGACGACCAGACCAGTCTCCAGCGTGGCTGGTTTGGTCGCGCCGCTGGCGGTGTCGCCCTTGAGACCGGGATCGGTGTCGGCAACGACGAGATTGACCGCGGTCGGCAACTCGATGTCGATCGGTTCCTCATCGTAGGTCAGCAGATCGACGACGTCGTTCTCTTTCATGAACTTGAGCGCCTCGCCGATGGTTTCATCGGAGAGAATGAGCTGATCGAATGTCTCGGTGTCCATAAAATGACGATGACCGTCGTCGGCGTACAGATACTGAACGTGCTTGCGCTCGAGTCGTACCTGGGTGAATTTGGCGCCGGCCTGAACCGTGGTCTGGGTGAGCGCGCCGGTGCGGAGATCGCGCAGCGTCATGCGCACCTGGGCCGAACCGCGTCCTTGCTTGTTGTGCTGAAAATCGACCACCTTGACCAGCCGGCCATCGATATCCATCGTCAGACCTTTTCGCAGGTCTCCTGTATCGATCATTACTGTGAATACTCCTCCGTCCGCGTTGTCAGAAGCGCGCGAATTTAGGCGCCTCCGTCAGAATGCGGACGCCGTCGGGCGCGATTACGCCCACGTCCTCGATGCGGACTCCGCCCCAGTCCGGAAGGTAGATGCCCGGCTCCACCGTTACGACGTTGCCCGTTTCGAGCGTTTCCTCCGACGTCTTGCGCAGGGAAGGCGCCTCGTGGACCTTGATGCCGAGACCGTGGCCGAGACTATGGGTGAACTGCTCTCCGAACCCTGCCGCTTCTATTGGCTCGCGCGCCAACCGATCCGCTTCGGCTCCGGTGAGACCAGCGCGCAAACCAGCTCGAGCGGCGGCGTTCGCATCGAACACGATAGTGTAGATGGTTCGCAGCCGCTCCGTCGCCTCGCCGATCCAGATGGTGCGGGTCAGATCGGCGTTATAGCCGCGATGCCGCGCGCCCATGTCGATGATGATCGGTTCACCTTCCTCAATCGGACGATCGGTCGGGTCGTGGTGGGGACGAGCGGCATGGGGACCAGCGGCGACGATGGTGTCGAACGCCGGACCGCTGGCGCCGCGGTCGCGCATGGCGCGGTCCAGGCGGTCGGCCAATTCGCGCTCGGTCGTGTCGGCGGCAAGACCCTTGGTCGCAGCGACGAA
>JADLCW010000141.1 GCA_020847015.1 Thermomicrobiales bacterium
GCGCTGCACTGGGACATCGTGAAGGATCTACGGCAAGAAGGGTTCATCGAGCTCGACGGCCGCAAGGTGTTCGTGGAGGGGCGCTTCTTGGTCTGAACTCGTCGTGGGCAGCGCGGCGCCGGCATCTCGTCGCGGCCATCTCCTGAAACCGCCGCCGGCGCAGTGAAGTCCACCGGCGGCGTGCGGTGCGCGCGGCCCCGGCCATCTCCATGATGGCGGCGTTCTGGATACAATATCCAATCCACGTCAAAAAGAGCTATTGACAGACACTCTTGGCGTCTCCTAAGATCCATCGTATCCAATCTTTGGCGTTCTGGTGCGGCGCGATCGCGCAGGGCAGGCAATGACGCTATTGTCCGACTCCTTGGAAACGGGCATCACGGTCGCGATCGACGCGGATGGCGCTCGGTCTCTGGCGACGGAAACGCGGGTCGATCAGGTCGCTCGCCATCTCCGCGCGGCGATCGTCAACGGCCGCCTCAAACCCGGCGACCGCATCCGCCAGGAAGCGATCGCCGCGGAGCTGGGGACAAGTCGCATTCCCGTCCGGGAGGCGCTGCGGCAGTTGGAGAGCGAAGGACTCATCAGTCTGATCCCCTACAGCGGGGCGCGGGTGGCTCGGGTCGACGCCGAAGAATACGAAGAGATCTACCTGATGCGCGAGCATCTCGAGCCGCTCGCCATCCGGGAGAGTCTGCCCCGTCTGACCGCCCGCCATTTCAGCGAGATTCACGACCTCGTCGCCCAGATCGAGCGCACCGAAGACCCCACCGACGTGCTCGATCTGGATCGCCGGTTTCACCTGCTCACCTACTCGGCGGCGGCCAGGCCGCGTCTGTTGCAGATGATCGAGGGATTCTGGAACAGCACGCAGCAGTATCGTCGTGTGTTCTACCGGCTCGCCGGCGACCGGTTGATATCCCACTCCGGCAATGTTTCGCTCACCCACATGGAGCACCGGTTGCTGGTTGACGCGCTCGAACGGCGGGATGCGGACACCGCCGACAATATCGTGCGCGTTCATATCCGCCGCACTCGCCTGACGCTCGCCCGATACCGGGAGGTTTTCGACTGATGGCTGCTCGCGCCAACGACGATTTGCTGATCTTGCTCGATGGAGCGCTGGTGCCGACCCAGGACGCGAAGGTCTCGGTGTTCGACCATGCCTTCCTCTACGGCGACGGCATCTTCGAAACCTTCCGAGTGGCGGATGGTCTCGTCTTCCGCATGGAGCCTCATCTCGATCGGCTGGAGCGATCCGCGGCCGCCATCGCCCTCGCTCTGCCGCTGCCGCGCGCGGAATTGCGGCAGGCGATTTTGGAAACCGTCGCCGCCAATGGGCTTCGGGATTGCTACGTCAAGTCCATTGTGAGCCGCGGCGCCGGCACGGAGCCGCTGCTGGAACACACCGGATTGACCAGCCGGCTCGTCGTTATCGTTCGCCCGTCGATGCCCTTCTTCGCCGAGGGCGAGAATGCGCGCGGCTTGTCGACGGCGATCGTCAGCACCCGCAAAACGCCGGCGGCCGCGCTCGATCCGCGGATCAAGAGTCTCAATTACCTCAACGTCATCAAATCCCGCATTGAAGCCCGTGGCATGGGCGCGCAGGAATCGATTCTGCTGGATGACCGCGGCCGTGTCGTCGAAGCGGCCTTCTATAATATTGTCGTCGTCAATGGCCGCGATCTGCGGACGCCGCGAGAAGGGTGCCTGCACGGGATCACCCTCGAAGCGGTGAGCGACATCGCGCAAGAG
This sequence comes from Thermomicrobiales bacterium, assembly GCA_020847015.1. Taxonomy (GTDB): domain Bacteria; phylum Chloroflexota; class Chloroflexia; order Thermomicrobiales; family UBA6265; genus CADCWF01. Next base: position 1,756 of record JADLCW010000141.1, read on the forward strand.
CACGGGTTCCAGGTTCACCGCGACAATTTGTACCCGTACGATCTCGAAACCGCCGACGAAGTGCTGTTCACCAGCACGGCCGGCGGCGTCATCCCGGTGACGGCGATCGATGGTCGCACCGTCGGCGGTGGAACTCCGGGTCCTGTCTTCGGCGTCCTCTCCACGGCCTACGAGCGGGCGCTGCGCGATCCCGCGAATGGCGCGCCGGTCCCTGGGCTGCGCGAGGCGCTTGCCGAAGTCTGAAACGCGACGACATCGACAGCGGGGGTAGGCGTTCATGACGGCGACAGCGACCGGCTTCCTCGAATTGACCGGGGTGAGCAAACGATACAACGACACCGTCGTGCTCAAGGATCTCGACATCAGCATCGGTCAGGGCGAGTTCATCTCGCTGATCGGTCCGAGCGGCAGCGGCAAGACGACCACCCTGCGGATCATCGCGGGGCTGGAGATGCCGACCGCCGGCTCGATCGCGGTGGATGGCCGGGACATCACCGCGCTGCTGCCGAACGAGCGCGGATTCGGGATGGTGTTCCAGCACTTCGCGCTGTTCCCGCATCTCGATGTCTATCAGAACGTGGCCTACGGCTTGAAGGTCCGCGGCGACTCCAAACCCGAGATCGAGCGCGAGGTGCTGCCGATGCTCGACCGGATTGGGCTGCGTCCGCTCGCCAACCGCAAAATCAGCGAACTGTCGGGCGGGCAGCGACAGCGGGTAGGCATCGCCCGAGCGTTGATCGTGCGACCGAAACTGCTCTTGCTGGACGAACCGACCGGTTCGCTCGACACCAAGCTCAAGCTGGCGATGCAAACCGAACTCAAGGCGCTGCACGAGGAATCCGGCCTCACCTTCATCCACGTCACCCACAACCAGAGCGAAGCGCTGGCGCTGGCCAACCGCGTCTACGTGATGAACGACGGTCGCATCGAACAGCAGGGCAGCCCCTCGCAGGTGTATCGCTACCCGGCGACCCGGTTCGTCGCCGATTTCGTCGGCCGCAACAACCTGATCGACGGTGAGATCGACGGCGCCGTGTTCCGCAGCCCGCTCGGCTCCTTCCCGGTCGGCGGCGCGGGGCGCGCGCTCCCGCGCGGGGCATGCACCGCGGTCATCCGGGCCGACTCGGTGCAGGTGGGTCCGGCTCCGGAGGGCGCGGCCGCGATCCAGGCGCCGCTCGACGCGCTCGAATACGCCGGTTCGATGGTGACCTGGTTTTTCGGCGGCGGCGTCATGACCGATGTCTCAACCGACGAATCCGCCGGTCTCGAGCCGAAGATCGGCAAAACGTACACCGTGTGGTGGGACCCCAATAACGTTCACTACCTCTCGGCCGATGGGACGTCGTCGCAAGGAGGGTGATTGCAACGAGAGGGGAGCACGGCTCACCGGAGACAACGGAGTTCCTGGGCGCCGGCAGGGGTCGGCGGGCAGCAGCGGTATCGCATGGGAGCGACGCGATGAAGCACCTGTCGTACGAGGAGATGATGGCGCGCCGGTTCGCCGCCGATCACGAAATCAGCCGGCGGCGACTGCTGGGGAACGGCGTCAAGCTGGGCGCGGCCTTTGCCGCGGTCGGCGCGCTCGGTCGTTTCGCGGCCGGCGATGCCGCCGCGCAAGAAGTGGTGCTCCGGGAAATCGGACTCAGCCTGACTGAGGATCCTCGCATTCTTTCTCAATTCCAAAAAGATACCGGCATCAAAATGGAAGGAAACTCTCAGATTCTCGGGAATCAGATTACGTTTTGGCTCCAGAACTACAAGGACTACGATGTCAATCAGGTGAACTTCAACCAGCATGCGCCGCTGCTCGCGCAAGGCGCCATCCAGACCTTCGCCACCAGCGATGTGCCCGCCTGGAACGACCAGGTCGTCGAGATCTTCCGCAAGCCGGATGTGCCCGGCTACAACGCTCGATCGCAGTGGCCGCTGGCCGGCACCTACACCAAGGAAGCGATGGAGGCCAAGACCTACGACACCTTCATCGGCACCCCGACCTGGTTCGGCTTCGACGCCTTCGGGTTTCTGCGCGGTCTGGCCCAGGGCGATGTCAACTCCTACGGCGCCATCTTCGACCCGGCCAACAAGGGCCACGCCACCTTGCTGAACGAGCCGATCACGTCGGTCATGAAGGTCGCCACGTTCCTCGAAGGCACCGATCAGGCGACCTTCTCCGGTACGCTCAGCAATCTGACGAAGGATGATCTCAAGATCGTCTTCGACTTCCTGACCCAGAAAAAGCAGGAAGGACAGTTCCGGCTGTTCTGGAGCGATTTCGGGCAGCTCGTCGATCTGCTGGTCGCGGGCGAAGTGTGGGTCGGCGATTTCTGGGCGAGCGCCTGCGCCGCCGCGGTCGCCAGCGGCGCCGACGCGGTATTCGTCAACAACCCGACCGAGGGCAGCAACGGCTGGATCCAGGGGCCGACGGTCTCCTCCGCCACGCAGCACTTCCCCGAGGTGATGCAGTTCATCAACTGGTACCTGGACAGCGGCGTGCCCGGCGCCATCCTCGGTGTCCAGGGCTACTATTCGCCGCGGCCGGATCGGGTCGAGCCGATTTTGTCCCAACAGCAGACGACGGTCGAAGGCATCAGCGACTGGGACTACTGGTACATGGGCGCGGTCCCCGAATCCCAGCCGTCGCTTGAAGATCGGCTCAACCACATTGCCGACTGGCAAGCCTACCCGGACGAATACGAAGAGTATTCGCGCCTGTGGACGGCCTTCACGGCCGCCTGATCGCTCATTCCCGCAGCGCGCACGCTGTCGGGATGGCGGGCGTCCGAGCTTGGGCGCCCGCCAAATCCCGCCCGTGACGCCCGATCGGCTGCCGTCATTCTGAGGAGGTTCGATGAGCACGCTCTCGCGTTCCCTGTCGCCCGGGGTGGAGACCGCCACGGTCGCCGCGGGCGAGGGCGTCAACGAGCGACTGGCGGAGCGCCGGCGCAACCGGCGCGCCTGGATGTTGCTGACCCCGGCGCTGGTGGTGACGGCTGTCGCCGCGATCGCGCCGCTGCTGGTCATCATCTGGGTCAGCTTCTGGCGCACCGACGGTCTCCAGTTGGTGCGCACCTTCGATTTCGCCAACTGGGGGCGCGTGCTCTCGGACCCGACGTTCTACCGACTCGTCTGGTCCACCTTGCGCACCGTGCTCATCGTGCTGGCGCTGGTCGGCTTGCTCGGACTCGTTGCCGGCTACTACCTCGCGCGCTATGTCACCAGTCGAAAGCTGCAAACGCTGCTGCTGATGCTGGCTATTTTGCCATTCTGGACGAGCTATCTGATTCGGATCATCACCTGGCAACCGCTCTTCGGCAACAGCGGAGTGATCAACTTCTTGGCGACCAGCGTTGGTCTGCCGAAAATGGAAATGTTCCTCTACAACCAGCGGGCGATGATCTTCGCCATGAGTTCACTCTATGTCGTCTTCGTCATCGGTCCGGTGTTCTGGGCGCTGTCGCGCATCGAACCCGATGTCATCGCCGCCTCGCGGATGCTCGGGGCGAGCGCCTGGACGACCTTCCGCACCGTCGAATTGCCGCTGGCGCGCGGTGGACTCGTGGTCGGTCTCTTCTTCGCCGCCATCTTCCTCTTCGGTGACTACGCGACCGGCCGCCTCATCGGCGGCGGCACCAATCCGATGCTGTCTGACGCCATCTCCCAGTATGCCGGGTCGGGTCAGTGGCCAGTGGCCGCCGCGCTCGCCGTCGTGCTGTTCCTGATCGCAACACTCGTGCTCGGCCTGCTGATGCGGGTCTACGACCTCCGCAAGGAACTCTAGGGGGCGGCCATGCAACTCAGCAGCGGGCAGCGCGCGTTCCGCATCATCGGCGGCATCGCCTTCGCGCTCATCCTGATCGTTCTCTACGCGCCGTTCCTGATCATGGGGATGCTTTCTTTCGCCGAGCGGACCACCGCAGTCTTCCCGCCGAAGGATCTCTCGTTCATCTCGTACCAAAAGCTGTTCAACCCCGATGACTTCTCGCTTTTCCGGATTCCCGGCGAGCCGCTGGTCAACTATCTGGGGCCGATCAAACTCTCGCTCGCGCTGGCGCTGCTGACGTCGGTGCTGGCTACTGCCCTGGCGCTGATGGCCGCGCTCGCCTTCCGCGAACGCTTCAAGGGCCGCGGCGTGCTGTTCTACGTGATGCTGCTGGGAATGGTCACGCCGGGCATCATTCTCGGACTCGGCTTCCGCCTCTTCGCCGATCAGGTCGCGCTGCCGACCGGCTGGATGACGACCGGGTTGCTGACCCACATCGCCTGGACGATGCCCTTCGGATTCATCGTGTTCCTGATCTTCCTCAATCGCTTCGACCGCACGATCGAGGAGGCGGCGTCCATGCTGGGGGCCAACACCTGGACCGTGTTCCGCACGGTGACGCTGCCGGTGCTGGCCCCGGCCGTGCTCGCCTCGCTGCTATTTGGCTTCACGCTGTCGTTCGACGAGATTCAGCGATCCTCGCTGGTGCTCGGCAGCGATCAGACGCTGCCGATCGCGGTCATCGGCGCCACGACCGTGCGGATTACGCCGGTGCTGTACGCGCTCGGTTCCCTGATCGCGCTGTTCTCATTTGTGTTGGTCGCCACCTATCTGCTGTTCTTCGAGCGGGAGCGCCAGCGCTTCTACGGCGCGCCGACCGAGGATGCGGACTCCGATGCGGACGACAACGAACCGACCCCCGCACGTAGAGGAGCACGAGCGTGAGCTATCGAATTTCCGTCGATACCGGCGGAACGTTCACCGACGTCGCGGTGGCCGACTCCGACGGCGCGCTGCATATCGGCAAGGCCCTGACCACGCCGCAGCGCGCGTTCGAGGGCATCTCGGTGGCGCTGGCCAACGCGGCCGAGGCGTTCGGCATCGAGGTGGGCGATCTGCTGCGGCAGGCCGAAACCTTCACCTACGGCACCACCCGCGCCACCAACGCCATCGTCGAAGGGAAAACCGCGCGCACCGCGTTCTTCACGACCGAAGGGTTTCCCGACATCCTGCTGATGCGCGAAGGGGGCAAACTCGATCCCTTTCGCCAGATTCCGTATCCACCGCCCTACGTGCCGCGCCACCTGACTTTCGAGATCGCGGAGCGCATCGACTCCGAAGGCGACGTCTTCATCCCGCTCGATGAAGGGAGCGTGCTCGCGGCGCTGAGCCGGTGCCGCGATCTGGGGGTGCAGGCGATCGGGGTCAGTCTGCTCTGGTCGATCGTCAACCCGGCGCACGAGCTGCGCGTCGGCGAGTTGATCGCCGAGCATTTGCCGGAGACGCCCTACACGCTGTCGCATCAGCTCAACCCAATCGTGCGCGAGTACCGCCGCTCGTCGTCCTGCGTCATCGACGCATCGCTCAAACCGCTGATGCAGGCCCACTTGCAGCAGCTCGAGCGCGATCTTCAGATCGCCGGGTTCACCGGCCATCTGTTCATCGCGACCTCGTTCGGCGGCTCCTGGCGGCCGGCCGAGGTGATCGGTCGGCCGATCTACTCGGTCGGTTCCGGTCCCTCGATGGCCCCGGTGGCGGCGCTCGCCTACACTGCCGCCGAAGCAGGCGACGCCGGGCTGCGCGATAGCTTGCTGGTGTGCGACACCGGCGGCACCACCGTCGATGTCGGACTGGTGAGCGACGGCCAGATCAATTTCACCGCCGAAACCTGGATCGGCGGCAAATGGGTCGGCCACATCACCGGCATCCGCTCGGTGGATGTGAAAAGCATCGGGGCCGGCGGCGGCTCGGTCGCCTGGATCGACGCCGGCGGTCTGCTGCGGGTCGGCCCCCAAAGCGCGGGCGCCGATCCCGGTCCGGCCTGCTACGGTCGCGGCGGTGAATTGCCGACGGTGACCGACGCGGCCACGGTGCTCGGTTATATCGATCCGGACTACTTCCTGGGCGGTCGGCTCAAACTCGATGCGGCGCGCGCGGCCGAAGCCATCGAAACCCACATCGCCGGTCCGCTCGGTTGGACGCTGGAGGAAGCCGCCTCCGCCATTCTCGTGATCGCCACCGAAAATATCGTGGGCGCCATCCGGGAAATCACCATCGCCCAAGGCATCGACCCGCGCGAGATGACGATCGTGGCGGGCGGCGGCGCGTCGGGTCTCAACATCGTGCCGATCGCCCGGGAGCTCGGTTGCCGGCGCACGCTGCTGCCGAGCACCGCCAGCGCGCTCAGCGCCTGCGGCGCGATGTATGGCGATATCATTTCGGAATTCTCAATCAGTCGCTACACTGAAACGCGCGACATGGACTTCGCGGCGGTCAACGCCGCGCTGGAGGCGGTCGAACTCCAGGCGCGCCAGTTCCTCGCCGATCTGGAGGACATCGACCCCATCTCGACGCGAATCGAGTTCTTGGTCGCGGCCCGCTATCGGCAGCAGGTCTGGGAGCTCGACATCCCGGTCGCCACTCCGCGCTTCACCTCCCAAGCGGACGTGCGCGCGCTCGAAGAAACCTTCCACGCCACCCACCGCCGCGTGTTCGCGGTGGAAGAGCCGGGGCAGTACCTCGAGTGCCTCGTCTGGAAGGCTCGGGCCACCGCCGACACGCGCAAGCCGCCGGTCGGCGCGCGCCCCACGGCGCCCGGGATGGCCAAAGCGCCCGACTCCATCTCGGCCTTCTTCCGAAGCACCGGTCATGTGGAAACTCCCCTCTACGACGGTCCCGATCTGGAAACGGGAACGGTCATCGTGGGGCCGGCGGTGATTCGCGAGCCGACCACCACCGTCGTCGTCTATCCCGGCTCGACGGCCACCATTACCCCTTTGGGCAACTACCTGCTGGAGATCACGCCGGAGGACGCCGCGGTGGCGCCGGACCGGCAGGAGGCCGCGGTATGAGCATGGATCCGGTTCTGCTGGCGGTGATCGCCAACCGCCTGGACACCATCGTGCGCGAGATGGAAAACACCCTCCTGCGCACCGGTCGCTCCGCGGTGCTCAATATGGCCCGCGATTTCTCCTGCGCGCTCATCACCGGAGACAATCGGCTGCTCGCCTCCGCCGAAGGTCTCCCCGTGCACGTCATCGGCATGGAATTCGTCGCCGAAGCGGTCTGTCGGCTGCACGACGACATCCAGGACGGCGACGCCTTCCTGCATAACGATCCCTACCTCGGCAATACCCACCCAGCCGATCACGTCATTCTCGTGCCGGTGATCGTCGACGGCGTTCACCTGTTCACCGCCGCCGCCAAGGCCCATCAGGCCGACTGCGGCAACGCCAACCCCACCACCTATATGCCGTTCGCGCGCGATGTCTATGAGGAAGGAAGTCTGATCTTCCCGGCCGTGCGGGTGCAGCAGGATCGCAAGGATGTCGAGGATGTGATCCGGATGTGCCGATCGCGCATCCGGGTGCCCGATCAGTGGTACGGCGACTATCTGGCGATGGTGGGCGCAGCCCGCATCGGCGAAGCGCGGCTGAAGGACATCGTCGCCAAATATGGCATCGAGACGATGCAGCAATTCATCGAGGAGTGGTTCGACTACTCCGAGCGCCGCATCGCCCATGTGATCGCGCAGATGCCGGCCGGCGAGATCACCGGTCAGGGGCGGCACGATCCGCTCGGCCCGCTGCCGGAGGGCATCCCGATCAACGTGAAGATCAGCATCGACCCCGATGCCGGCACGATCGATATCGATCTGACCGACAATATCGACTGCGTGCCAGCGGGCATCAATGAGTCGCGCACCTGCGCCGTCAACAACGTCATGACCGGGGTGTTCAACAGCATCGACCCGGACATCCCGCACAACGCCGGCACATTCCGACGGATCAACGTTCGGCTGCGGGAAAATTGCGTGGTCGGCATTCCGCGCTTCCCGCACTCCTGCTCTGTTGCGACGACCAATGTCGGCGAGCGGCTGGTGGTCACGACCCAGAAGGCGTTCGCCGATGCGTGGGACGGCTACGGGTTGGCCGAGGGAGCCTGCGGCATCGGCCCCGGGTTTGCGGTCGTGTCCGGCGCAGACTGGCGCAAGAACGACGACGCCTACGTCAATCAGAAATTCCTCGGCTCCCAGGGAGGCCCGGCCGGACCGGAGATCGACGGCTGGATCACCTATGGCAACTCGGTCACCAACGGTCTGATGTTCCGCGACAGCGTCGAGATTGACGAGCAGAAGTATCCCATTCGGGTCAAGGAGATCCGGGTCCGCACCGACTCCGAAGGCGCCGGCCGGCGGCGCGGCGCGCCCGGATTCCGTGTTGGCTACGGACCGAAGCACGATGTGATGCGTGCGTTTTACGTGACCGACGGTCATCATTTCCCGCCCCGCGGGGCGCGCGGCGGCGGACCGGGAGCCGCATCCATCCCGCTCAAGATGACGACCGATGGAACCGAGGAACCGTTGCCGCCCATCTCGTCGGCCGATCTCCAGCCCGGTGAGATCCTCCTTCACTTGCTGAGCGGGGGCGGCGGCTACGGCGATCCGCTGGAGCGGGAAGTGGAGCGGGTGCGCGACGACGTGCTCAGCCAGTTCGTCTCGCTGGAACGCGCGCGCGACGTCTATGGCGTGCTCTTCGAGGGCAGCGAACTGGACGAGTCATTGCAGGTCGATCGGGCGGCGACCGAGCGGCAGCGGACGGCCCTGCGCGCCCATCGGCAAGCATCGGGAGGGGCGTGAGCGTGAGCGATTCCGGACGTCGATATCTCAACCTCGACCTGGGCGGGAAGGTCGCCATCGTCACCGGAGCCAGCTCCGGCATCGGTCGCGCGGTCGCGGAAGCGATGGCCGAGGCGGGCGCCAGTCTCGTGCTGGTTGGCCGGGATGAGCGTCGTTTGCAGGACGGCCTGGACGCGGTTCGCGCCCGCGGCGTGGACGCGGAGCCGGTCGCCGTCGAACTCACCGCCGACGACGCCCCGGCGACGATCGTGGATGCCGCGATCGCGCGCTTCGGCCGGCTCGATGTGCTCGTCAATTGCGCCGGCATTTTTGAGCCGCAGCCGTTCGAAACGCAGCCGCTGGCGAGTTTCGACCGGCAGATGGCCATCAACGTGCGGGCGCCGTTCGCGCTCGCGCAGGCGGCGCTGCCGCATTTGCGGCCGGGCGGAGCCATCGTCAACATGTCCTCCATCGCGGGATATTCAGGGTTTCCCTTGTCCGCCGCCTACTGCGCCAGCAAAGGCGCCGTGGAATTGATGACCAAGGCGCTGGCGGCGGAACTCGGCCCCATGGGGGTGCGCGTCAATTGCGTCGCGCCCGGCAACATTCGGACTCCCATGAATCGCCACCAGTTCGAGGCGTCTCCCGAATACGAGCGCTCGCTCGAAGCGCAGACGCCCTTGGGCCGCATCGGCGAAACCGAAGACATCGCGGCGGCGGTGGTCTATCTCGCTTCGCCGGCGGCGAAGTTCGTCAATGGCGCGTCGTGGTTGGTCGATGGCGGCTGGAACGCCGCCTGAATCGCGCCGGCCGCGCTCGCACGCGCCACTCGGGGGCATTGATGGTCAGGGTTGCTGCAGATCTCCAACTCGATCGTACAACGTACGAATCGCTGTATCGAACCATGGTGTTGATCCGCAAATTCGAGGAGATGGTGCAAGATCTCTTCGAGCGCGGACACGTTCATGGCACGACGCATCTCTATTCCGGGCAGGAAGCGGTCGCCGTCGGCGTGGCCAGCGTGCTCGGTCCGCAGGATCGCGTCGCCGCCACCTATCGCGGTCACGGCCACGCGTTGGCGCTTGGCGTGCCGCCGCAGCAATTGCTCGACGAGATGCTGGGGCGAAAAACGGGCATCTGCGGCGGGCGCGCCGGTTCGATGAACGTCATCGATCTCGAGCACCGCCTGATCGGCTGCTTCGGCATCGTTGGCGGCAGCATCGCCGCCGCGACCGGAGCCGGATTGGCGCTCAAGGGAACCGGCAACGTCGCCGTCGCCTACTTTGGCGATGGCACGACCAACCACGGGTACTTTTTCGAGTGCCTCAACTTCGCCAAGGTGCTCGAACTGCCGGTCGTCTACGTCTGCGAAAACAACCTCTACGGCGAATTCACTCCGTGGGAGGACGTCACCGCCGGCCGTATCGAAGCGCGCCCCGAAGCCTTCGAGTTGCCCGTGCAGCGCGCGGATGGCAACGATCTGTTCGCGGTGCGGGATGCCGCGGCGCGGGCGCTGGACCACGCCCGATCCGGCAACGGCCCGGCGTTCCTCGAAGTGATGACCTACCGCTACGTCGGTCACTCCCGCAGCGACCCGGGCAAATACCGCAAACCGGGAGAGCTGGATGCCTGGCGCAAACGCGACCCCTTGCTGATTGGCCGCCAGGCGTTGCGCGAGCGCTACGACGCCAGCGACGAGGACGTCGACCGCATCGTCGAATCGGCACGGGTGGAGCTGGTCGCGGCCCGCGAAGCCGGACTCGCGGCGCCGTTCCCGGAACCGGGTCCAGTCGACGAATTCAAGCCGGCATAGGGGCGATATGCTGATGAGCACAACGACCGTCGAGATCGAGTTTCGCACGGCCATCCGCGATGCGCTGGCCGAGGAATTGGAGCGCGATTCGCGCGTTATCTTCTTCGGCGAGGACGTCGCCAAGGCTGGCGGCGTGTTCGCGGTCACCAAGGGACTCTACGAGCGATTCCCGGATCGCGTTTTCGACACCCCGATTTCCGAACTGGCCATCACCGGCGCCGCGTTCGGAGCCGCGGTGTGCGGCAAGCGACCGGTGATCGAAATCATGTTCGGCGACTTCCTCGGGTTGTCGCTCGACAGCCTGGTCAACCAGGCGGCCAAATACTGGTATTTCACTCAAGGGCAAACATCGGCTCCGCTGGTGGTCCGGTCGGCCGTGGGAGCGGGCGGCCGGTTCGGCGCCATTCACTCGCAGATGCCGATCTCCTGGTTCTTCGGCGTGCCGGGTCTCAAGATCGTCTGCCCGGCGACCCCGGCCGACGCCAAGGGGCTGCTGAAGGCCGCGATCCGCGACGACAACCCGGTGCTCTTCTTCGAGCACAAGAAGCTGTACTCCCTGAAGGGGCCCGTGCACGACGAGGTGATCCCACTCGGCCAGGCGGCGATCGTGCGCCCGGGTCGCGACCTGACGATGGTGACGGCGATGAAGGGGGTGCACGATTGCCTGGCCGCCGCCGAGCGGCTCGCCGAGCGCGGCATCGAAGCTGAGATCGTCGATTTGCGTACGCTCAAACCGCTCGACCGCGTGACCATTCTCGCCTCGCTGCGGAAAACCAATCGGTTGATGGTCGTGGAAGAAGGACCGCGCACCGGGGGCTGGGCCGGCGAAGTCATGGCCATCTTCGTCGAAGAGGGTTTGGACGATCTCGACGACGCCTGGCGCCTGTGCACGCCGGATCACCCGATCCCCTATTCACCGGCGCTCGAAGACGCGTTTCTTCCCGGCGCCGACGCCATCGTGCGCTCGGTGCTGGATCGGCCATCGTTCGCGCACACGGCGTAGCGCTCTGTCACGGCGCGAGCGCGGTGGTCGGTGGTGGTCGCCCTGGCGCCATCCGGCGTGTTGCAACACGGGGCAGGCGCCGTGTCTTCGAAGCGCCGACCGCTTCGTGCCGCCCCGGGCGAGCGCGAAGGATCTCACGGGTACGACGGGATCCACCCCGCATGGCGACGGCCCGAGGTTCGCGCGCTCGGGATGACACGGGGGCGGCGCCCGGGAATCATGGCGCCGGCGCGATGACGAACGACGGTGCGCTCGGGCAAGCGCTCCACGCGTCAGGAGGGGAGCAACATGGTTGCGGTCAACGATGCGGCAAGCACACGGTACGAACCGGCGCGACCGGCGGGTCACGACGCCATCGTCTGGGATCGCGGTCTCGGTTCGCTTGTGTGGGATGTCGATGGCCGGGAATACATCGATTTCACCTCCGGTGTGCTGGTCACCAACATCGGCCACGCGCACCCCGAGGTGGCGTCGGCGGTGGCGCGGGAAGCTGCGCGCCTGACCAACTGCTACGACTTTTCCCATCCCACACGCAGCGAACTGGCGGAGCGCGTGGTCAACGCGGCGGGGTCGCCGTTCGATCAGGTGGCGTTTTTCACCACCGGAGCCGAGGCGATCGACGCCGCTCTCAAGATCACTCGCGCCGCCACCGGTCGCTTCGAATTCATCTCGTTCCAGCACGCTTTCCACGGCCGCACGATGGGCGCGGCCGGCATCGGGGGGCTGAAAACGACCCGCCTCCATGCCGGGCCAATGCTGCCGGGCGTGCATTCCGTGCCCTTCGCCTATTGCTATCGTTGCCCGATCGGTCACACCTATCCATCGTGCAACATCGCCTGCGCCAATTTGCTCGACGCCATCGCCGAAACCCACGCCACCGGATCGATCGCCGCGGTCGTCATCGAAGCCTATCTGGGCAGCGGTGGCGGGGTGGTCGCTCCGCTCGAGTTTTACGCCCGCGTGCGGGATTTCTGCGACCGCACGGGTGCTTTGCTGGTGCTCGATGAAGTCCAGAGCGGCTTCGGTCGCACCGGCGCCTGGTTCGCCTTCCAGCGACTCGGCATCACGCCCGATTTGATCGTCACCGCCAAAGGCATCGCCAACGGGCTGCCGCTGAGCGCCGTCATCGGCACGCGCGCCATGCTCGAGTCAGTGCCGCCGGGCGGGCTGGGCAGCACCTTCGGCGGTAATCCGGTGAGCTGCGCGGCGGCATTGGCGACCATGAACGTACTGGAGCGCGACCGCCTGCCCGAGCGCGCCGCGGTGGTCGGCGAGCGCATGCTCGCCACGTTGCGCGGCTGGCAGGACGAGTTCCCGCATGTCGGCGACATCCGCGGCATCGGCATGAGTTTCGGCATCGAAATGGTCGAAAACCAGGCCACCCGGCAGCCGGCTCCGGAGCGTGCGCTCGGCGTGGTGTATGGCAGTGCGGCGGCGGGGCTACTGACGCTGCCGCCCTCCGGCAACCTCGGCAACGTGGTCCGGTTGGCCCCCGCGCTCAACATTCCCGAAAACCTGCTGGACGAGGGGTTGGCGCGGTTGCGCTCGGTGCTCGCGGACGCCTGAAGAACACCGCTGGCCCGTCGCTGCGACGAGTCAGCCGGGACGACGGCGAACTCCTCTCAAGGATTTTGGCAACCGCTGACATCAGGCCAGAGCGAATCTGGCCCCGGGTACGCGCAATGACCGCTCCAACGGCAAACATCTGGACCAACTGGGCGCACAATGTCGATGTCCGGCCGCGGAGCATCGAGCGCCCCGCGACCATCGACGAATTGCGGCGCATCGTCCGCGATGCCGCGCGTCGCGGCGACGAGATTCGCGCCGTTGGGTCCGGTCACTCCTTCGCTCCGCTCTGCAGCACGTCCGGTGTTTTGCTCGATCTCTCGCTGCTGCACGGGATCGAGGCGGTCGATCCCGCAACCGGCGAGGCGATCGTCCTCGCCGGCACGAAGTTGCACGCGCTCGGCGAACCGCTGTTTGCCGCCGGTCGGGCGCTGGCCAACCAGGGCGACATCGACCGCCAGGCGCTCGGCGGCGTCATCTCCACCGGCACCCACGGCACGGGTCGTGTCGCCGGCAGCTTTTCGGCTCAGGTCACACGCCTCGAACTGGTGACCGCGGAGGGCGATCTGCTGACGATCGATGCCCGGGACGGCGAACGCTTCCGAGCCGCGCGGCTCGCGCTCGGGGCGTTCGGCATCCTCACTCGGGCGACGATCGCGACCGTCCCCGCCTACAAGCTGCACGAGCGAACCCGCGCGCTCCCGTTCGAGGAAACACTCGCGGAGTTCGCCGAGACCGAACCAGGCGTGCGCAATGCCGAGTTCTGGTGGGCGCCGAAGCACGATGTGGGCGTGCTGAAGACGTTGGAGGAAACCGACGCCGCGCCCCTGCCGCGCGAAGCGCGCGAATATCCGCCTGGCACGGTGGAACGGTATCTGAAACCGGAGATCATCGACTGGTCGTGGCGGGTCTACCCAAACGAGCGCGACACGCCGTTCGTCGAATTGGAATACACGCTGCCCCTCGCCACCGCGCCGCTGGCGATGCGCGAACTACGAGACATGATGCGAACGCGCTACCCCGCCTGCATCTGGGCGGTGGAGTACCGCACCCAACCGGGCGAAGATGCGCTACTCAGCCCGACAGCAGGACGGGACAGTGCGACCATCAGCGTTCATCAGGCGGTTGGTCAGCCTTGGGACCGATTCTTCCGGGATGCGGAAGCCATTTTCCTCGCGCATGACGGTCGCCCCCATTGGGGTAAGCTGCAGTTTCTCTCCGCAGAGGCGATAGGCAATCTGTACCCCGAGCGCCCGCTGTTCGAGCGCGTCCGGAAAGAGTTGGATCCGAAGGGCGTCTTCCTCAGCGACTGCCTGCGAGGGTTCGGATTCGGATCGTAGCGCCGCCATGACGGCCGAAACACCGTCGAGCGCACCAACCGAGCGCGCCGCGCGAGATTGTCTGGAGGCACGCATGCCGCCGAAAGCGTCACGATCCGGATCGCAAAGCGCTTCTGCCGGAGCGGCCCAACCGCAATGGGCGCTCTTGTCGATTCCGATCGTGCTGATGTTCATCATCGGCTTCAATCTGCAAAGCGGCATCTTCATTGTCGGCCCGCTCTTGCCAGATCTGGTGCGGGATCTCGCCATCTCGGGCACGACGGCCGGCGCGCTCGTCGCCATCCCGCCGTTCATGATGGGATTGGGAGCGATCCCGGGAGCCGCGCTCGCAAATCGGCTGGGACCGGGTCGCACCATCGCCATCGGCATGGCCGTCATCGGGGTGACGGGCGCGCTGCGGGGGCTGGCTCCGAGTTGGCCGGTGATGCTTCTGCTGACCATTTTGTTCGGCGGCGGCATCGGTTTCATGCAACCGGCCGGGCCAGCCTATATCCGTCAGCGATTCGGCGCCCAGATCGGGTCCACCACCAGCGTTTATACCTTTGGCTTGGTGACCGGCATCATCATCGCCTCGAGTTTGGCGGGACCGGTGATCGCGCCGCTCGCCGGCGGGTGGCGCGGCGCCTTCCTGTTCTGGGGAGCGCTGGCGGTCGTCGCCGCCGTGCTCTGGTTGACAGCGGCCAAAGATTCCAGCGCCGAAGCCCGGCCGACCGATGACGCGATCCGTCAGGAATCCGCGACGTGGTCGCCCTGGCGTCAACGAGTCGTCTGGCTCGCCGCCGGACTGTATGCCAGCCAGGGCATAGTGTTTTTCTTGCTCGGGTCGTGGTTGCCCGCCGTCTATGAAGAAGCGGGATATTCGACAGGGGCGATCGGCGCACGGATGCTGGTGCTGACCGCCGCATCGCTGCCCGCCATTCTCATCCTTCCGGCCTGGGCGGCGCGATCCGGGTCGCTGCGGCTGCCGCTCATCGTATCCGCCGCGCTCACCCTCGTCGGCGCGATCGGGTTTTTCACCGCCACCTCGGCGGCGGCGGTCGACTGGTTGTGGCCGCTGCTCGCCGGTTTCGGGGTCGGCGGCATTCTGGTGCTGGTGCTCGTGTTCGCCGCCGAAGTGGCTCCTCCCGGGAAAACCGGGGAGACGGCCGGCATGGTGCTGGCGGTGGGCTACACCACCACCGCGCTCGGTCCCTTTCTCGCGGGGCTGATCCGCGATCTGAGCGGCGGATTCCAGTCGGCGTTGCTGGTGCTGCCCGTCGTCGCCTTCGCCATGCTCCTGTTGTCGCTGGCGATGCCGCGTCTGGATCAACGCGCTGCGGCGCCGCTCCAGGCTGAATGACGCGAACTCCGGGCGCCTGCGCGCCGCCGCGAGCCATCCGGCGCGCTGTCAAACGATTCTTCGACGCCGCCCGGTCGGAGTGATTCCGGCCGCGAGTGCGCGGGCAGGCAGCGCGCTTGCGGCCGACCGGCATCGCGACGAGACGATCCGCCGCCGCCATCGCCGGGGCGCCGCCCCCTACGCGCTCGCTCCGAAGTGGAGCGCGGTCAGCGCGAAAATAGGCGGGGCCTGCTCCAGCGCGCGTACGCTGACATACTCATTCGGGCCGTGCGCCAACGGCAACAATCCCGGTCCCCACGCCGCCAGCGTGGGAATGCCGCCGATGCCTTGCAGCGGCCAGGCGTCGCTGGCGCCGGGGAAGGCCGCCAGCGGCGGCGTCTCACCCAGCACCCGCTCCGATGCCGCCAGCGCGGCGCGCACCATGGGATGCTCGGGCGCGACTTCGGTCGGGCCAATCCATGCCAGCGCCGGGGAAAACTCCCAGCGCACGTCCGCTCCCGGAACCTCTGGCCGAATCCGCGCCAGCGCCGCGTCGATATCCTGCGCCAGCGCCTCCTCCGTCATGCCGGGGATGGTGCGGATGTCGGTCCAGAACTCGGCGTGACCGGGCAGCACCCCGTAGCCCACGCCGCCCTCGGCGCGCACGCCGATATTCACGGTCGGTCCGGTCGAGCAGAGCGGGTGCTCCGGGGAGCGCAGCCGAAGCTCTCTCCGCAGCCCGACGATCACTCGCGCCATCGCCTCCACCGCATTGACCGATTCGACCTGATCGGAGATCGAGGAATGAGTTTGCGTCCCGGTGACGATCACCCGGAATCCGCTGAACCCGCGCGAGACGACTCGGATCGCTTCCCAGTCGCGGTGCACCCCGGCTGGTTCCCCCAGCAAAATCGCGTCGGCGTCGATCGCCCCGGTTCGCGCCAGGTGCTCGGCTCCCAGCCGGCTGCCGTACTCCTCATCGGCGGTGAACACCAGCGAGAGCGACCCCGCCGCGCGGTCGGCGACGGCGGCGAACGCGGCGCCGGCGAGAATCATCGCCGCGCAGGCCCCCTTCATGTCGGTGGAGCCAAGCCCGTAGAGCCGATCGCCCTCGATGGTCGGCAGGAACGGGTCGGTGCGCCATTCGGCGGCGGCTTGCCCCACCGGTTTCGTGTCGAGATGACCGCAGAGCGCGAGGTGCGGCCCGGGATGGGCGGCATCGATCCGGACGATCAGGTTGGGGCGGTTCGGTTCGGCGGCCAGCACCCGCGGCGCCGGCAGATCGTAGGCCGCGAGCGCTCGCTGCACTACGGCCGCCGGAGCCGTCTCGTCGCCCGGCAAATTCGGACTGGGCGCGGCGACCAGTTCCGATGTCAGGTTGACCACCTCGTCCTCACGCGCCGCCAGAAAGGCGAGCATCTCCTCGCCCAGCGCCTCCACATCCATCGTCGCCATTCGTCTCCGCCCCCCGCGCGCCGCATCCAGTCAGTCGGCAGTTTCGCACAGGATGGCGTCCTGGACGCCCAATCGGCGAGCGGTCACCAGATCATGATGCCGGGCGAGGCGAAGCGGCCGACAGCCCGGCCGGGACAATGCGA
>JADLCW010000142.1 GCA_020847015.1 Thermomicrobiales bacterium
CCGACCGCCCCAGACCGCCAGCAGCACGATCACCACCACCAGAAACGCCAGCAGCAACGCCGCCAACCCGGCGCCTACCCCGCTTTCCAGCTCCCACGGCGCCGGTCGCTGCGACCACCCCGCCGCGATTTCAGAAGCGTCGACAGACTCCGGGCGAATCGCATCCGGCGCGGGTTCGCGCGGCGCAGACGATTCGTATGGGGCGGCTGCGGGATTCGATCTCGGCGGAGCCGGCGCCGCGAACATCACCGGGCGCTGCGCCGGAGTTGGCGCCGGTTCGATCGTTGGCGGACGCCCTTCCCCCAGCGCACGCAGCCATTCCGGCAGGTCGTCGGGGGTGAGAAAGGTGGCAGGGTCCTCCGCGTCCGTAGCCGGCGGCTGCGCCGCCGGAATCTCCGCCGGCGTCGGCGCGGTGGAAGATTCGCGCAACCAATCCGGCAGCAGCGCGGCCAACCCGCCGTCCGGCAAGGGCGGCAATGCATCGCCCAGCGCATCCGCCACGACTGGCAGACCGCAGCGCGGGCAGCGCGCGGCGTCCGCCGCACGCGGCTCGCCGCACGCCGGGCACGCGTCGCGCAACGCTGCAAACCGACCTGGATCCCTCGGCGCGTTCATCCCAGCAGTATAGCGAGCGACTCGCTTCGCTCTCGCGACCGGTTGCTGGCCGGCATGGTGGCATGAGGAGTGCGCGCTCTGCCTCACCGGTCGTCGCGCCTGCCGGATCGGCCGGCAGGCAGCAGGCCCCGTCGCGAACCAACACGACGATCCGCGACCGGCCGGGGGCGCCGGCGGACCCGTCCGCACGAATCTCCGTCTCTCCGTCGCCGTCATCCGGCCGGAGAGGCGATTGCCCGCCGCGAACGCATTTCGCTCTGTCCTCGCCCGGCGGGAACCATACGAAGGAGCCAGCAATGATGACCGAACCCTCGCAGCAGCCGATGGAGGAAGCACAGTACCAGCCGCCGCCGGATCTCGACGCCTTCGAACCCGAAAGCGATCGGGTTCGCGAGCGCGAGATTCCGCGGGAGGTCGAGGCGCGCCAATCCAGGTCGGGGGTGCTCGGATTTGGCGAAGGCGCGGCGCTGTACTTTGCCGTGGCAATTCTACTGGCGATCGTCATGATCGCGATCATTTTGAAGCTCGTTGCCGGCTGACGGAGTACGCGCCTACGTCATGACATAACCCGGACCTGCTATACTTTCGGAAGCCGGCCCGTGATGACCGATCGCGGGCCGTTTTCTGTGCGACGATCGTGGAAATGGGGCAGCAAAGGGATGGCGCTGGAGATACGAGAACGAACCGAGGGCGTAGTGGACGCGGCTCATCTGCGCAATATCGCGATCATCGCGCACGTCGACCATGGCAAGACGACACTGGTCGATGGCCTGCTCAAGCAATCCAACATCTTCCGCGATCCCACCGCCGCCGGTTCGCTGATCATGGACTCCAACGATCTGGAGCGCGAGCGCGGCATCACCATCCTCGCCAAGAACACGGCCATCGCCTACGACGGGTACAAGATCAACGTCATCGACACCCCCGGCCACGCCGATTTCGGCGGTGAGGTGGAGCGGGTGTTGAACATGGCCGACGGATGTCTGCTGCTGGTCGATGCGGTCGAAGGCCCCATGCCCCAGACGCGCACCGTGCTGGCGCGCGCGCTGGAGCGCGGGCTGCGCCCCATCGTGGTGGTCAACAAGATCGACCGCCCGGCGGCGCGCGTGGATGAGGTGATCGAGCGAGTCAACGATCTCTTTCTGGAATTGGCGACCGATCCCGCCCAGCTCGACTTCCCGCTGCTCTACGCGATCGCCCGTGACGGCCGCGCCGGAACCGAACCGACTGTCGCCGCGCTCGCCCCGGATTTGCGTCCGCTGCTCGACGCCATCGTGCGCGAGGTGCCCGCCCCGGATGTCGACGCCGAGGGGCCGGCCCAACTGCTGATCGCTTCGCTCGATTACGACAGCCATCGCGGCCGCATCGCCATCGGGCGCGTTCATCGCGGGCGAGTGCAGGTTGGCGATCAGATGGTTCATCTGATGCCAAATGGCGGCGCCTCCCGTTTTCGGGTGGCGGCGCTGGCGGTCTTTGACGGGCTGAAGCGGCGCGAGGTGGAGGAGGCCGGAGCCGGCGAAATCGTCGCCATTGCCGGGTTCGCCGATGCCCACATCGGAGCCACCCTGACCGACCCGGGCGCGCCGGAACCGCTGGACGCGATCGAGATCGAGGAGCCGACGCTGCGGCTCACCTTCGGTGTCAACACCTCGCCGCTGTCCGGCCGCGAAGGGCACTACCACACCTCGCGCCAGTTGCGGGAGCGGCTCGACCGCGAACTGGAAACGAACCTCTCGCTGCGGGTGGCTCCCACCGAGCAGCCGGATGTCTTCGCGGTCTCCGGTCGTGGTGAACTGCACCTTTCGATTTTGATCGAGACAATGCGCCGCGAGGGGTACGAGTTCCAGGTGTCGCGACCCGAAGTCATCACCCGCGAGATCGACGGCGCCGTGCAGGAGCCGATCGAACATCTGGTGATCGACACGGTGGAGGACGCGGTCGGCGTCGTCACCGAACTGGTCGGCAACCGGCGCGCCCGGCTGCTCGACATGGTCAACGACGGCCGCGGCAATGTGCGGCTGGAATACGCCATCCCGACGCGCGGGTTGATCGGATTGCGTAATGCCTTTTTGACCGCGACCAAGGGCAACGGGGTCATGGCGTCGCGCCTGATCGGGTACGAGCCGTGGCACGGGCAGATTCAGTCGGCTCGCTCCGGGGCGTTGGTGGCCTCGGAGAGCGGGGTCGCGCTCTCCCACGGGTTGGCCAACGCGCAGGAGCGCGGCGTCACCTTCGTGGAACCGGGCGCGGCCACCTACGAGGGGATGGTGGTCGGGCAGCACCCGCGCCAGGGCGACCTGGTGGTCAATGTCTGCCGCGCCAAGAAGCTGACCAACATGCGGGCCAGCACCAAGGATATTTCGGTGCAACTGACGCCGTCGGTGCAGTTGAGTCTGGAGCAGGCGCTCGATTTTCTGGCCGACGACGAGTTGCTGGAGGTGACTCCGGCTGGCTGGCGGCTGCGCAAGCGGCTGCTCACCGCCGACGACCGCGCCAAAGCGCGCAAGCAGGCGCAAACCCGAGGCTAACCCCGATCGTCTCCCTCCGCGCAACCGCCGACTCCGTCGCTGATGGAGTCGGCGGTTCGGCATTTTCGCGCGGGAACCGGCGCTTCGCCGCGGGCGCGGTTCCGTAGATGGCGCGATGCGCCCTCGGCAGCACCTGCCGCCGTCCATGAAGTAATTCCGACTCCAAGAGTCGGATATACAGAAGCGCTCGCCGCGCGACTCCGAGAGGGGTCGCAGCGCCCGCGTCGGTCGCGGCGTGCCGGGAATGAGGAGATGTCGCATGCCGTGGTCGATCGGGGACTCGTCCATCGTCGTTGACCGCCGCTGCCTGCTGGCGGTTGGGAGCGGCGCGCTGGTCGCACTGGCCGTCGGTCGCTCAACCGCGCTGGCTCAGACGGCGACCCCGGCAGGTTCCTGGAGCTTCACCGACGATCTCGACGTCGTCATCGAGCGGCCGACTCGCCCGGAGCGCATCGTCGCCTATCTGCCGCTGGCCGCCGGATTGTGGAATTTCGGCATCCGCCCTATTGCCGTCTACGGTACGACCCGCCGCCCTGACGGCAGCCCCGAGGGGATGGCCGGCGTGGTCGATCTCGACGCGGTGGTTTCCCCGGGGGAAGCCTATGGCGAGTTGGATCTCGAGCGGCTTGTCGCGCTCCA
>JADLCW010000143.1 GCA_020847015.1 Thermomicrobiales bacterium
ACGTGTACGGCGCTTGGTGCGACATGGAGGCGCTGCACCAGGCCGGCCGGGTCCGAGCCATCGGCGTCAGCAATTTTCCACCCGACCGGCTGATGGATCTGATAGCGCACAACGACGTCGCGCCAGCGGTGAATCAGATCGAAGCGCACCCGTTCAACCAGCAGATCGAAACCCAGATATTCCTGCAGTCCAACGGAGTGCAGATGGAAGCCTGGGCGCCGTTTGCGGAGGGCAAGCATGACATCTTCCACAACGCCGTGCTGGTTACGCTCGCCCGGATCGGATTGCCGAAAATTTCGACGTCTTCGATTTCGAACTGAGCCCGGACGACATGACCGAGATCGCCACACTGGACACCAAGACCAGCAGCTTTTTCGACCAACGCGACCCGGCGATCGTGAAGGCCTTGAGCGAGGCTGTGCGCTCGACCTAGCCGGCGCTCCCGCGCCAGTGTGAGTATCCATCGATTCTCGTCGATCCGTCGCTCCTGGACGGAAATCCTGTGACCGTCTCGTCGCCTCATGCGCCCGAGCAGAGCGATGCGGCCACGCCGCTGGAGCTCTTCTTCGACCTCGTGTTCGTCTTCGCGGTGTCGCAACTCTCGGATCATCTGCTGGCGGACCTCTCATGGCACGGGATAGCCGAGACGCTGGTGCTCCTCCGGGCCGTCTACGGCGTGTGGTACGCGACAAGTTGGGTTGCCACCATGGTCCCGGCCGACGAGCCCCCGACTCGGCGCATGCTCCTGACGGTGATGCCGCTGGGATTGTTTATGAACGCCGCGTTGACGGGAGCGTTCACAGCCTCCGCCTGGGCCTTCGTCGCGCCGTATTTGCTGATTCAACTGGGGCGGACCGTCTGGACGGTTGTGTACGCGCCGAACGCGTTGTTCCGCGCCCACTTTTTCCGGGCCTTGCTCTGGTTCGTCGCCATTTCGCCCTTTTGGATCATGGGAGCTGTCGCAGATCCGGATACTCGCCTGCTATGGTGGGCGCTGGCGGCCGGCATCGATCAGGTCGGGGCGTGGCTGGCTCATCCCATGCCCGGCCGGTGGCTGCATTCCGAGCATGTCCCGTTCGCCAGCGGGCACATGCTGGAGCGGTGTCGGCTGTTCCTGCTCATCGCCTTGGGCGAAACAGTCCTCACGACTGGCGTTGCCATCGCGGCGGTCCCGCTGACGCCCATGATTGTCGTCACCGGCACGGTCGCGCTCGTGGGGGCGGTGGCTCTCTGGAATCTGGGCTTTGGGCGTACCGGTCGGCTTACGCTCCGCTACGTGGAAACGACATCTGATCCGGTTCGCGCCAGCCGCTACGCCGTCGGCGTCTTGATGGTGATGGTCGCGGGGCTGATTGCCGTGGCGGTCGCCAACGAGGAGGCAATCGGCCGGCCGTTGGAATCTGGATCCGTTATCCTGAACGCACTGATGTACGGCGGGCCGCTGCTCTACGTACTGGCTCAGGCTTGGTATTTCCGGGTCATGCTACAAACCCATCCGCGGTTACGCGTGATCGGTGCGGCGGTGCTGATCGTGTTGGGCATCAGCACGGTGGCAGCCCCGCGCGCGGTTGCCCTGGCAGTCGCGACGGCGACCCTCGCGACCATGGCTGTACTTGACCAAGAGTAACAATCGGCAACGCGGGTGCGTCCTCGATCTGGATGGGCAACTTGATCAATACATGGATCAATCGCGATTGGTAGTGAGCCTCCCTGTTGGAAGACGGCGTGCGATCCATCTCGCGCGGAAACATTCGGGACCATCGAATCCAGTGACGCCCAGAGGGTGTTTATGGAGTCCTGCGCTGGGCCAAGCGGCTCCGCATCGTCGTGCCGAACGCCGCCCAAACCATCGCCTCGCTCGTCGTGGTCAGCCCCTCGTAGTCTTTGCTGAGGTGGCGATACCGCCCGATCCAGGCGAAGGAGCGTCCGACCACCCAGCGCCGCGGCGCCGCCTCCAGCGGATAGCCGCGTTCGGGGCGCGTCCACGCCACGCGCCCCTGCCGATCGTCGCCACCGACCGAGATTGCGCCGAGCGCCCGCCCCGCGACGTTCCCTTGGTCTCTACGAGTTTCGCCCCTGCGTGCTCGGAGACGTTGGCGGGGTGGACGACCAGCGCCGTACGTAGTCCTTCGGAAACGATGAGCAAATGCCGCGTGCGGATGGTGGTCTTCTGGCCGGCGTCGTAGCCGCGCGGTCCCCGTGTTCTGTCGTGCTGACTGTTTGGCTGCCCGCGCTCGGTGCGGGCCGCCGTCCCAGCGCCACCCGCACGTCACGCCGCAGCGCGGGGCGATCCGGTCCCGCGTCCCATCCGCCTGCCGCTACCGAAAGGCGGCGAAGACCGTTGGCCACGGCGGAAACTCGTGCAGCAACACCCTTCATGCGCCGCTGGCCGGAGTTGATAGCAGAGTGCGTTAACGATTTCGCGAACGTCAATGCGGCGGCGACGACCACCTGGCTTGGTGGGCGGAGTCAGCGGCTCCAGCACGCGCCACTCGTCGTTCGGTCAGGTCAGTCGGGTGTGCGCGCCTTGCCATTTGGCGATCCTACCGGATCACGCCCCTTTGTAAACACCCTCTTAGCTCGCGATCCGACGCGGCTTGCCCGGTTCGGCATCCGGGCGGCCGCGCTCCGTCGTATCGGCGTCCAACCGCCAGCCGTCGACAGGATTGACGCGCACCAGGCGGCCATCGCGCGTGTAGGCGTAGTAGGCGCCGTCCGCGCCTTGCAGCAGCAGCCGCGTCGGGTCGGCATGGCTTTCGCCGACCACGGCGAATACGTTCGTCATGGCAATCTCCCCTTCCGCCCTCCGCAACGAACGGACCCCCATTGCCGTTTCGCGCACCCCCCGGGACAATCGTCCTGATGACTGCCCTAGCCGCCACCGTGCACGACCCCGCCGGCCGCTTCTTCCCTCTGCTGGAGCGCCATGGCGAGGCGCTGGCCGGATACGCCGCCGTGGGCGCCGTCGTCACCTCGGCGACCAATGGTCGGGTGCGAGCGCGGCTGGAGCGCTGTGGCGCGGTCGTCGTGCCGGGCGGCGAGCGGATTGGGCAAAACCGCCGTGCCGCGCTCGCTACCGCGCTGGCGGCGGCCGACGGCGATGACGTGCTGTGCATCGATTTCGATCGCTGGCTCTTCTGGGCCGACACCTTCCCGGACGAGCTGGTCACGCTGCCCGGGCGCCTCCGCCGGCGTGTCCCTGCTCCCTGGTTGGTCTCCGTCGGGCGCACCCGCCGCGCCTGGCGCACCCATCCGCGCGTCCAGCGCGAGTGCGAAGCCGCGACAAATCGGGTGTTGTCGCTTGCCGCCGGGCGCAGCATCGACGCCACCGCCGGGTGCTGTTGGCTCGCTCCGGAAGGCGCGCGCCGCGTTCTGGCGGAATCGATCGAACCCACCAACGCCACCGATCTGGAGTGGCCGGCGCTGATGCTGCGCGATCGCCCGGAGCGATTCGGCTTCGTCCGGGTGGATGGTCTCGCCTTTGAAACAGCCGCCTTGCATCCGGACGAAATC
>JADLCW010000144.1 GCA_020847015.1 Thermomicrobiales bacterium
AACCTGTCCTCGCCGGCCATGCAGATCGACCTCGCGCCGCCGCGGTCTGCGCCGGCTGAGGGACGACCGCGAGACCCACGCAGTGCTCCGGCCTGCCGGTCATCCCGGCGGCATCCGGGCGTCTGACGCATCGCTGGTTGCCAGCGGAGCGGCGAGATGGACGGGTTTCCGATGTTGGCACATGGGCGTCATCACTCAGCGCCCGGCGGCGTCGCTGGGCGGCACGGCGGATGCTGATTGCGGGCATGCGAAAACTCCTCGTGGCCGAAGGGCTGTCCGGCCACGAGGAGTCTTGATTCCGCTGAACTGGCGCGGCGCTAATTGCCCAGAATGGCGGCAATCACGTCAGCGGCCAGATGATCGGTGCCGGAATTGGCGATCGCGTCGGCGACGATCGAGGCCACATCGGCCGAGGACCCGCTGGATCCGCCGCTGCCGACATCACCCATGGTCACCGCGCCGCCGTCGGCGTTCGCGTTGCTGCCGCCGCCGTTGCCTGCGGCGCCGGTGTCCTGAGCCGATACGCCACCGGCAACCGCGACCGAGAGCATGCCGGCCACTGCCAGCCCGGCAATCAGCCGCCGGGTCTCGCCGAGATCGAACGTGCGCATCGTGGAAAGCTCCTTCCCTCTGCCATATCCCCCGCTGCCGCCCACGCGACGCGAGTCGACCGATCGCGCATCCCAAAGCGCGGGGTCAAGCATCGCGGGGTCTGCGGCCCACTCCTAGCCTACACACCCACCCCGCGATGTCAAGGTTCACACCAATGCCGACGGTCCCAATGGATGGTTGGCTCCGTTGGCTCCAGTATGCCGCGGGTGGGGCGATTTGGCCGGACGACTATACTCCCGGAGCACGCCTCCGAGATCCGGAGGACCGCAGCCGCCACACTTCACAGGGATCGCGCGCCGAATGACCGTTCCTTCGACATCCGACGGCCGGCAGGTCCGCCCTGCCATCCCTGCTGACTCCCGTAACGCGCCGGACGCGGTCATCGTTTCTCCCGCTGCAACGGCCGCCCCAACCGCGGTTCTGCAGGCCGTCGTCTTTTTCGGCGGTTTTGCCAGCATCGGCAGCGAACTCGCCATCTCGCGCCTGATCGCTCCCTATTTTGGCGCATCCACCTTCATCTGGGCGACGATCATCGGGTTGAATCTGACGTTTCTGTCGCTTGGCTACTGGTGGGGAGGCCGCGTGGCCGACCGCCGCCCGAGCGCGCGGGTGCTGTTTGGGATCACCGCCGTCGCCGCCGTCGCCATCGCGCTGCTCCCGCTGCTGGCGCGGCCGATTCTCGGCACGTCGCTGGCCGCATTCCAAAACCTGGATGTCGGGGCGTTCTACGGCGCCTTGGTCGGCACGCTGCTGCTGATGGCGCTGCCGCTGACGCTGCTTGGATTTGTGACCCCCTTCGCGATTCGCTTGCGCCTGCACGATGTGCGCGCCGCGGGCAACACCGCCGGCTCCGTCTACGCGCTCAGCACCGTCGGGTCCATCGCCGGCAGTTTCGTGCCGGTGCTGCTGCTCATCCCCAATCTCGGCGCCGCGCGCACCTTCGTGGCGCTCGGGTTGGCGCTGCTGATCCCCTCGGTCATCGGGTTGTTCAGCGTGCGCGCGTTCACCCCCGGCGCGCTCGCCGTGCTCGCCGTGGCGCTGCTGCCGTTCATGGCCGTAGCGCAACCGGCCGGCGTGCGCCCGCCAGAGGGCGGCACGCTGCTGACCGAGCGCGAATCGACCTACAACTACATTCAGGTCGTCCAGGAGAACGGGCGCAATCTGCTCATTCTCAACGACGGCCACGCCATCCATTCCATCTATGATCCCGCCAATTTACTCACCGGCGGTCCCTGGGACTACTTCATGGCCGCGCCGCTGGTCGTGGACGGCGCCTCGCCAGATTCCGTGCGGCAGGCGATGTTCATCGGGTTGGCCGGGGGCACGGCGGCGCGCCAGCTCACCGCCGCCTACGGCCCAATTCCCATCGATGGCGTCGAGATCGACCCCGATATCGTCAATGTCGCCCGCGAATACTTCGGTCTCGACGAACTGCCGAATGTGCGCGCCATCGTGGCGGACGGTCGCTACGCGCTGAAAACGTCGTCCGCGCACTACGATCTGATCGGGGTCGATGCCTATCGGCAACCCTACATCCCGTTCCAGCTCACCTCGGCGGAATTCTTCGACGAAGTCGCCGATCGCCTGACGCCCAACGGGGTCGCCGTCGTCAATGTCGGGCGCACCCAAACCGACTACCGGCTGGTGGACGCCATCTCCTCGACCATGGCCCATGTGTTCGACCATGTGTACGCCGTCGATGTTGATAGCTATATGAACACCATAGTGATCGGAACCAACGCCCCCTCGTCGATCGCCAATATCGCCGCCAATGCCGAGCGCTTCCCGCCCGAATCGCCGGTGCGCACCGTGGCCGGCTGGATCGCGGCCGACGGCTCCCCGCGCCGCGTGGAACCTGGCTCGATCGTCTTCACTGACGACAAGGCGCCAGTGGAGCAGGTGATCGACCAGATCATTCTCGACGCCGCACGGGAGGTGACTGGCCAATGACCGGCGATCGCCTGGTGGACGCCGCGACCCTGCCGGTGCTGCGCAGCGCGCT
>JADLCW010000145.1 GCA_020847015.1 Thermomicrobiales bacterium
GTGCGGTCATCCGCTCCTTGCGGTTTCCGGGCCGGGACACGATGGGAAGAGAGTCGCGACTGTAGCCGGCATTTTGGGAGGGCGCCATGCCTGGCTACGACGTTCCTGATGTTGGCGCCGCGGCAGCCGGGATGCGATGACGCCGGTGATAACGGCGCGATGATTGACGCCTGGAGAGACGACACGTCGAGCCATCGCGGCGCGAGGAACGGCTTGGCGCCGGCGACAGAGGACAACGCGATGCGAGGAGTTCATCTCATTGCCGGGCTGAGGGTGGGTTCGGCGACGGGATAAGAGAGGCAGGGGAGGCGAGGTGGCCGAATTGACGATCGTGCTGGGCGGATATGAGACGCCCTCTGGCGCGGACAACGTTGGATCGGACCGAGTTGACCGTGCGGGCGGCGATGCCGAGCGAGCAGCACGCCGCGTTCTGGTGGTGGACGACGACCCGACGGTGCGCAATCTCGTGCGACGGGTGCTGGTCGCGCACGGCTACATCGTGCGGGAGGCGAGCGACGGCGTCGCGGCGCTGCGGGAGATCGAGCGCGACCCGCCGGATTTGATCCTGCTCGATCTGCTGATGCCCCGGCTGGATGGATGGGGCGCCATCGCCCAGTTGCGGGCGCGAGGAAGCAACGTTCCGGTGCTGGTGTTTAGCGTGATCGATACCCATGCGGGGCTGCAGGGGTTGCCGTTCTTGCCGAAACCCTTTCGCCCCGATCAGTTGCTGGCCGCCATCGACGCCATGCTGGCCGATCCTCCCGCGGACTGACCGGCCCGGTCGTCGCGGCCCTTGCGCCTGGCGCCGGCTGCAAGGCCGGCGCCGTTCAGACTTTCATGCGCGGGTCGAGCACATCGCGGAGACCGTCGCCGAGGATATTGAACCCCAAAATCGCGATGAAAATGGCGGCGCCCGGCGCGAAGGCCGTCCAGGGGGCGAAGGTCATGAAGCCGCGACCGGAACTGAGCATGGAGCCCCAGCTCGGTTCGGGCGGTTGCGCTCCGAGCCCGAGGAACGAGAGCGACGCCTCGGCCAGGATGGCGTAGGAGATCGCCAGCGTCGTCTGCACCAGCAGCGGAGCCAGCGTATTCGGCAGCACGTGTCGGAGCGCGATGCGAACCCCGCTGGCCCCGCTCGCCCGGCTCGCTTCGACATACTGCTCGTTGACGATGACCAGTCCCGCCGCCCGCGTCACCCGCACGAAGATCGGGATGAAGATGATGCCGATGGCCACCATCACGTTCGCCAGCGAGGGGCCGAGCAGCGCCAGGACGGCGATGGCCAACAGCAGCGACGGAAAGGCGAACAGAACATCCGCCACGCGCATGATGGCCATGTCCCAGGCGCCGCCGCGATAGGCGGCCAGCAGGCCGAACGTCCCTCCGATCAGCAGCCCGATGGAGACCGAGATAGCCGCCACCTGAATGGAGATGCGAGCGCCGAACAGCACCCGACTGAGGACATCGCGCCCGAACTCGTCGGTGCCGAGCGGGTAGGTGGGGCTCGGGCCGACGAGTTGATCGCTGGTGAATTGTTCGTAGGGTGAATGCGGCGCCAGCACCGGCGCCAGCAGCGCGACCAGCACGACGATGGCGACGATCGTCCCTCCGACGAGCGCGAGCCGGTTCCCGCGCAGGCGGTGGACCCATATGGGAGCCGACCCCCGCACCCTTGCCTGGCGGGCGATCGATGGAGCGGACACGGCCATGATTCGCTTCTTCCTTAACCGATCCGCAGCCGCGGATCGAGGTAGGTGTAGAGCACATCCACCAGCAGGTTGATGAGCATGAACACCAGCGTCACCAACAGCACGATGGTTTGCAGCACCGGATAGTCGCGCTGGTTGATGGCGAGCAGCGCGTAGGTGGCGATGCCCGGGAGATAGAAAACCGCTTCGACCAGGAAGGCGCCGCCGAAGATGTACCCGAACTCCATGCCGATGACCGTGATCACCGGAATGAGCGCGTTTTTCAGGAGGTGACCGGTAATGACCGCGCGCTGCCCAAGCCCCTTGGCTTGCGCTGTCCGCACGTAGTCCTGACGGACCACCTCGAGCATCGAGGAGCGCGTCATGCGCATGATGACCGAGGCCGAGACGAGCCCCAGCGAGAGCGCGGGCAGCGCCATCGATTTCAGGTTGCCGATCGGATCTTCCGAAAACGGAATGTAGCCGCCCGGCGGGAACCACGGATTCTTGATCGCGAAAAAATAGACGAGCAAGGTGCCCAGCCAGAAATTGGGGAGCGACAACCCGATCATCCCCAGGCTGGTCAAACCCAGATCGACGATGCTGTTGTGGCGGATGGCGGCGATGACGCCGAGCGGCACGGCGACAACCACGGCGACCAGCATCGACAGCAATGTCAATTCGGCGGTGATCGGAAGCCGGGTGGCAAGCTCCGTGCCGATATCGGAGCCGGTGGTCAGCGAGATCCCGAGATCGCCCTTGGCGAGACGGCCGATCCAATCGAAATATTGCAGGTACATCGGCTTGTCGAGCCCCGCTTTTTCGCGGAAGGCGGCGATCGCCTCCGGGGTCGGTTTCGTGCCCAGGAACACCACCGCGGCATCGCCAGGAATGAGGCGCATGGTGACGAACACGAGCATCGACATCCCGACGAGGACGGGAATCATGGCGATGAAACGGTTGCGAATGTAACGGAGCATCGACCCGGCCTCGGAGCGGCGACCGACGGGGTGTCCCGTCGGTCGCCGCGGCGATCGCTACTTGTCCAGCCAGACCTCGCGCACCCAGCGCATCAGCCCGGTGGGAAGCGGCGTGAACCCTTGCACGTACTCCTGCTGCGCTTGCAGGATGCGGTTGTTGGTGCCGGCCGCCACCGGGGCGAGGGTGAAGATGCGCTCCTGCACCTGGTCGTAGACGGCCTTGCGCCCCTCGCGATCGAAGGTGGTGCGCCCCGCCGCCAGCAGCTTGTCGACTTCCGGGTCGGAGAAGAGTTGCGGGTTGAAGCCCTGATCGGTGTGGAACTCGGGGTAGAGGAACTCGTCCGGATCGATGAAGGGACCGCCCCAGCCGCACACCTGCATATCGAAATCATTGTTGCCGAACACGTCGTTGATGAAGGTTCCCCATTCCAGGTTGATGATCTGGGCGTTGATGCCGACCGCCTTCAGCGCCTCCTGGTCGACGGCCGCCTGACCGGCAAGTTCGCTGTAGGCGGGCGAGACCTTGATCGTCGTTTCGAACCCGTCCGGGAATCCCGCTTCGGCGAGCAGCGCCTTGGCCTTTTCGATGTCGGGCGTGGGCGGGTACAGATTCAGACCTTCGGCATAGGCCCAGCTCCACTGGGGAACGATGCCGCCGGTGAGCGGGATGGCGAGTCCGAACATCACGTTGTCGGCGATCGCCTGCCGATTCTTGGCGAACGCCACCGCCTGCCGCACCTTCAGATCGTCGAAGGGGGGCCGGGTGCAGTTCATGCTGATGTAGGCCCAGTCGCAACTCCCGGTTTCGAGCGCGATGGCCTGGACGCCGGGCATGGCGCTCAACTGGCGGTAATCTTTCTTGTCCAGCACCTGGGCGAGATCGACCTGCTTGGTGATGACGGCGTTCAGGCGAGAGGTGTTGTCGAAAATAAACTGGATTTCCAGCTCATCGACCAGCGGCTGGCCGGGCACGTAGTAGTCGGGATTCTTGACCATCTTGACCGCTTTGGCCGGCTCATAGGAGACGAACTTGAACGGCCCGGTGCCGACCATCGTGGTTTGCAGATCGCCTTTCTCCTCGACCACGTGCTTCGGCACCATGCTCGCCCACGGCGAGGCCATGAACGCCAGAAACGGCCCCTGCACCTGGTTGAGCCGCACTTGCACAGTGGCCGGGTCGACCACGGTGACCTCGGCGACCTCGGAGTACATGTAGGCGTTGGGCGATCCGGTGGCCGGGTCCTTTTGGCGCTCCATCGAGAACTTGACGTCCTCGGCGGTGAAGGGTTGGCCGTCGTGCCACTTCACGCCCTGGCGCAGCTTGAAGGTGTAGAGGAGCTTGTCCTCGGAGATCTCGACTTCCTCGGCGAGATCGGGCAGCACCTCGTCGAGATTCTTGTCGTACTGCATCAGGGAGCCGTAGACGTGCTCGGTGATGACCGCGGTGGAGTAGGCGGACGAGATCATCGGGTCGAGCCCGACCGGGTCGGTCGAGGTGGCGATGCGCAACGTGCCGCCCGGCTTGGGTTCGCCCTGGCGCGCCAGCCCCAGCGGACGCGTCCGCGCCGGGCCAGCGGCGGCTCCCCGGCCGCCGATGACGATGGCGCCGGTGGCGGCCGCGCCTTGCAGCAAGCGGCGGCGATTGATGGCGACCGTGCGAATCTTGGCGATCAGTTCGGCGTCCGATGGTGTTCGAGACATCTGGCGTTCCTCCGATGCGCGGCGTCAGATTCGACGCCGCCGATAGCGGCCGCTGGTGATGCCGGCCGACCAATCCGATGCGCGGTCGCACACCCCCTCTCGCCGGCGGGCGACGGCGCCGGGGTTCGACCTATGGCGTCGTGAAGCGCATGAAGCGATTGACGACATCAAGGAAGCGCTCCTGCTCCTCGACGAACGGCAGGTGCCCGCTCTCTTCGAATACGACGAATTCATTGTCGGGGATGCTGGCCGCCATCAACTCCGATTGGCCGACCGGCGTCACCCAGTCGTGCCGGCCGCCGAGAATCAGGGTTGGCGCGTCGATCTCGGCCAGTCGCGGGCGCACATCGTAGGAGGGAATGTACTCCCGGAACATATGGGAGGCGAGCGCGGGGTTCGGCTTGGCTCGCGCGCCGCCTTCCTTGTACTTCTCATCCCAACGATAGTAGTAGAGCGGATTCATGATTTCCCACCAGCGGGCGAACTCGTCGTCGCTGGTGATTTTGCCCTCGAACACGTCGGGCACGGCGGCGATCTGCTCCGGCGTGCCCTTGCGAGCGGCTTCGGCCTTGGCGGCGTCGTAAAACTCGTGGCTGGGCGAGGTGGTGATCAGAATCAGCCGATTGAGCGATTCCGGGTGACGCAGGGCGTAGGTGAGCGCCCAGAATCCGCCGAAGGAATTGCCCATGACGGAGACGTTGCCCAACCCGAGATGCTGACGCAGCGCTTCGACATCGTCGGCCATCTGCTCGATGGTGCACGTTTCGAACGGCGCCGGTCCCGAGCGGCCGGTGCCGCGGTGGTCGACGTAGATGAGCTGCATGTTCTCGGCCAGCGGCGACAGCCAGGGTTTGAAATAGGTGTGATCCATGCCCGGACCGCCGTGGAGCACGAAACAAACCTCGCGCTCGGCCATCTCCGGCCCATTGGGAACCAGCCCGGACCCCTCGATATCGAAATACAGATCGACTCCGTTGACGTGCGCGCGCATGCCCCCTCCGAACGTTGGCCGCTCCGGCGCCATTGGCGTTGGCGACTGAGCGGCGCTCCAGATCGATCGCTGAATGTCCTCGCGATGCGGCAATTCCGCTGGCGAGGGATCGTACCATCAGACACCGGCATCTGAAACCGGTTTCAGGCGAACGTGAATCCGCGCCCCCGGCTGCGCGCCTTGTCGCCCGTCGGGGGCTTTGCTAGCCTTGCCAGGCTGGCCGGCCCCAGTAGCTCAGGGGATAGAGCGTCCGCCTTCTAAGCGGCAGGTCGCAGGTTCGAATCCTGCCTGGGGCGCCCGTTCCCCGCCGTCGCCGGCCCGCCCGCGCCCCGCGCGAACGCGCTACCCGACCGGGATCGCATCGCGCGTGAACCGGCACCCCTCCCCGCCATCCCAGTGCGAGCACCCCTGAAACTCCCCGTACTTGCCGTTGCGGACGACCAGGTAGCCTTCGCCGCAGCGCGGGCACGTCGGCTGTGCGGCGCCGCATTCGCTGCACCGCCACACCGGGAGGCCGTCTTCGGTTGTGCCGCGGGCGAGCGCACCCGATGCGCAAACCGGACACAGATCGAGTGTGCCTGTGCAGGCGGGCCAGTTCGCACAAGCCCAAAACGGACCGTGCTTGCCATCCCTGCGGCGGATCGTCCGGCCGCCGCAACGCGGGCAGAGCAGTCGCGGCGACGGCGCGCCCACCGTGTCCACGAACGGACGCAGCGCCTCGGACAGCACATCGTCGCGCACGAAGGGCGACGGTTCGTCGTGCGGCGCGATCAGATAGACCCGGCGGCGCGCTCGCGTCAGCGCCACGTAGAAAAGCCGGCGCTCCTCGGCGGCCGGGAATGTTTCGCCCGCCGTCAGCACCATCCGCATCACCGCGTCATCCGCCACCCCGGACGGAAAACCGTAGTTGCCAGCTTTCAGCTCGATGACGACGACGTAGTCCGCTTCCCGACCTTTGGAGCGGTGCGCGGTGAGATAGTCGATGGTGATGCCGCGCGGTTTCAGCGCGCGGCGGATTTTCTCCAGCTCGTTGGGTTGGTCGTGCCGGTAGCGACCCAGCACGAGGATGCTGGCCGCGGAGCCGGCCGCCTCCCGCGCGATCTCCGCCGCGATCGTCTCCAGCGCGGTCGGCGCGGCGTCATCGGCGGCTCCCGGCTCCGTCAGCAGCAAGCGCGCCGGGCGGCGACCGGACGCGCCCTGATGCGCCCGCAGCGTTTTCTGAAGTTGCGCCGGATTGGCGGTCACGAACCGGGTGCTGAGATCGAGCAGCTCCTGCGGATAGCGAAACGCGATGTCGAGATCGACCCGCGCGGTCGGACCGACCCGCTCGGCGAGGTGGGTGATGATGCCGACATCGGAGCCGGCGAAACGGTAGATCGATTGCCAGTCGTCGCCGACGACGAAAAGGCGGCAGGGTGTTTGCGCGCGCAGATCGCGCAGCAATCCGAGGCGGTTGTCGGAGATGTCCTGAAACTCATCGACGATGATGTCGGTGTAGCCGCCGTGGAACGCTCTGGAGCGAACGTGCTCGCGCGCCCGATTGATCATGTCGTCGAAGTCGATCTTGCGGCTGCGCGTCAACTCGGTTTCGTACCGTTCATAGAGCGGCCAGAAGATGCCGAGAAACGTGCAGTCGCGCGCCGTCTGCGCCTTCGCCACGGTCGCTGCGCGATCCGCTCCGCCGCCTTTGAACAGCGCCAGAAACTGATCGAGCAGGCTGATGAAATCCGAAACGGGTTTGTTGGCCTCGTCGACGATGCGCGCGATCTGCTCCGCCGTCAGCGGTTGAGGCGCTACGCCGGCGCTCCGCAGCACCCGCTCCAGATGGCGCTCCAACCCGCCCTCGCTGGCGAACCACGAATAGGTTTCGACCAGCCGCGTGCCGTGGGTGCGGTGTAGTTCCCGCTTCCACGCCATCGCCTGTCGATAGCGCCAGCCGTTGACGTGCGGAGCCGTATTGCCGTCGCGGTCGACGCCGAAGTGCTCCAGATAGAGATCGTGATCCGGCAGGTAAAAATCCGGCAGATACTGGCGCCGCCACGGTGTCGCGGTGTCGATGGGATAGGGGCGCTCATACTCCCAGGCGATGCCGTTCAGCGTCAGCCAGTTGGCGATGCGGACTTCCTGCCGGCTGCGCAATTTCGTGTTGTCGATGGCGCGCAGCCCCCGGGCGCGCTCCCAGCGCAACAGCTCGTCGCTGGTTTTGGTCGAGTCGCCATCGAGCTCCTCGTCCAGATATTCGGTCAGGAAACTGACCAGCAACGGTCGCCGGGCGGGGTCGGCCAGCGCCTCGGCGACGCCGTCGCGCAGAAAGCGCTTGCGAGCGAAATCCTTGTCCTCGGCCATGGGCGACAGCGTCGGCATCACCCCCTCGACCTGCCCGACGATCTTGCGACCGAGGGCATGGAAGGTGCTGATCTCCGCGCCTTCGGCCGCGCCGAGACGCTGCAACCGATCCTGCAACTCGGCGGCGGCGTCCTTGCCGTAGGCCAGCACGAGAATCTGCTCCGGTCGGGCGAGCGCGCGGCGCGTCAGATAATCGACCCGGCCGACGATGGTGGAGGTCTTGCCGGTTCCCGCGCCAGCGATGACCAGCGTGGCGTCCTCGGCGGTGACGATGGCTCGCCGCTGCCGCTCGGTGAGCGGGAAGCGCTCCACCCGGTCGAAGGCGGCGCGCTCCTCGGCGAGGCGGCGCGCGATGAAGCGTTCGTTGATGGCGCGCACGGTATCCGGCAGCGCCGCCAACTGGGTTCGCCAGCGCTCGATCCGCACCACGCGATCTGACGAGAGATACGGCAAAAGCGCGCCCTCCCGCGCCAGCGCGAGCGCGGTGGCGTGGGCGGTTTGCCAGGCGCCGACCGTCGACGCGGCGAGATATTCCCCGGCGGACTCCAGCGCGTCCATGGCGGCGGCGATGCCGTCGTACGCTCGTGCCGCCTCCGCTTCGCGGCGGGCGCGTTCTTCCTGTCGGAGGCGAGCTTCCTCCTGCTGCCGCGCCTCGGCCGCGGCTGCTTCGGCTCGCTGTCGCCGTTCTTCGGCGGCCCGGTGTTCCCGGGCGCGCGCGTCCTCGGCGCGCCGGGTCGCCTGTCGCGTGCGTTCCCGATGGGCGAGCGCGCCCGCGGCGATCAGCAGGAGCGCGGCGGCAGCGATGATGGCGATGATGATGGTCGTCTCGCTCATCGCCGTGCGCCTCCGGTGCGCTCGTCCCCGTCGG
Source organism: Thermomicrobiales bacterium (assembly GCA_020847015.1). Taxonomy (GTDB): domain Bacteria; phylum Chloroflexota; class Chloroflexia; order Thermomicrobiales; family UBA6265; genus CADCWF01. The sequence goes on from JADLCW010000145.1 coordinate 8,575, forward strand.
ATGCGGCCCAATAGCGCAGCACGAGCGCGCCGCCGATGCCGGAGATGAGCGAAGCGGCGAGGATGCCCAGTTTCGCCGCGGTCAGCAGCGGCGCTCCGGTCGCGCCGCCAAACGCCAAATCAGCGACGAACAGCGCCATCGTGAAGCCGATGCCGCCGAGCCACGCCGCTCCGTAGATATGCCGCCAACCGACGCCCTGCGGGAGCTGAGTCAACCCGGAGCGCACCGCCAGCCAGGTCGCTCCGAAAATGCCGATCTGCTTGCCGATGACGAGTCCCAGCACGATCCCCAGCGTGACTCGTCCGCCAACCCCCGCACCGAGGTTGTCTGGCAGCGCAACCCCGGCATTGGCCAGCGCGAACAACGGCACGACGGCGAAGGCGACCCACGGGTGCAAGGCGCGCTCCAGCCGCTGCAGCGGGGCGCCTGCCGCCTCCACCGCGTCCTCCAGTTCGGCCAGCGCTTCCTGGCGCGCTCCGTCGGTCAGCACGTTCCCGCCGGTCGCGTCGCCGGCGGCGAAATCATCGAGCAGGGCGCGGCTTCTGGCGAGAAACGCGGTCGGGTCGATGCGGGTGGCGGCCGGGATGGCGAAGGCCAGCAGCACGCCGGCCAGCGAAGCATGGATGCCGGAGGCATGGATCGCCGCCCAGAGCGGCAACCCGAGCAGCCAGTAGATCCACAATCCGCGCGCGCCGCAACGATTGGCCGTGGCGAGCGCAACGAGCGCCAGCACGGCCGCGCCGATGGCGGCCCAATGAATGTCGGACGTATAAAAGATGGCGATCACCAGTACGGCGAGCAGATCGTCGGCGATGGCGAGCGCGGCCAGAAACGCCTTCAATCCGGTCGGGACGCGCGAACCGAGCAGCGCCAGCACCCCGAGCGCGAAGGCGATGTCGGTGGCCATCGGCACGCCCCAACCGTGCGCGCCCGGCCCACCCTGGTTGAGCGCGGCGAACAAGACCGCCGGAACCAGCGCGCCGCCGAGCGCGGCGATCGCCGGCAGCGCGGCGCGGCGGGGCGACGCCAGATCGCCGACCAGCGCCTCGCGCTTGATCTCCAACCCGACGACGAGAAAAAACAGCGCCATCAGACCGTCGTTGACCCAGTCCCGCAGTGTTTCCGTCAGGTTGAATTGAACGACCCCGAGGGTCAGATGGGTGTTCCAGAGCGCGTCGTACGCCTCCGCCCACGGCGAATTGGCCCAGAGCAGCGCGACCAGCGCCGCCGCCAGCAGCAACACCCCGCCGAACGCTTCGTTGTGAAGAAACTCCCGCAGCGAGAACGACCCCAACGTCGCCGCGCCGTTGACCCGGATGCGCTCCACCATGCTTCCACTCGCGACGTTCAACCCAGCTCCCGGCTGCGCGCTCCCGCCTGTGCGCGACAACGAAAAAGGGGACCGCCAATTGGCAGTCCCCTCCATAGCCGCGCGGGTACGGGGCGCTCGGCAGCCCCGGGATGGCGAACCATCCCCAGCAATCGCAGTATAACCCGGCGTCGGGCGGCGCGCGGGTCAATCCATGAATTCGGCCGGTTTCATGCGGACGGAAATCGCGATCGCCAGTGCGATGGAAATAGCCAGCACGACGGTCACCAGCGCGTTGATGTCCTGCGTGAACCCGACGCGCATCATCGCCCACAACCGCAGCGGCAGCGTCATGCGGTCGCCGCTCAGAAACACGGTGATCAAGGTTTCGTCGAACGAGAGCGTCAGCGCCAGCAGCGCCCCCGTGACGATCGCCGAGAGCAGATAGGGCAGCAGGATGTGGCGGAACGTCTGTAGCGAACTGGCTCCGAGATCGGACGACGCCTCCACCAGCGAACGCGGCATCGCTTCCAGCCGGGTGCGCACCAGCCGATAGGTGACCGCCAGCACGAAGACGGTGTGCCCGACCACGATGGTGGCGATCCCGCGCGATACGCCCAGTTGCGCCGAAGCCACCAGCAGCGACAACCCGGTCACGATCGGCGGCAGCAGAAATGGCAGGTAGATGGTCAGTTCCATCGCCTGCCGACCGACCGCGCCCTCACGATCCGTGTAGAGCGCAAACAGCACGGCGAGCACGGTCGCCGCACCGACCGCGAACAGGGCGACTTGCACGGTGTTGCGCAGACTGGCGATGACATCCGGATCGGACCAGACGGATCGGTAGGGGGCGAGTGAAAAGCTCTCCCAGACGATCCGGCCGTCGTCGAGCGCGACGACCGAAAAGAGCGCGTTGATCAGCACTGGCGAATAGAGCGCCAGCAGCACCAGCGCGACGAACAGCGCTGCGATCAGATCGACCGCGCGTTCCCCTCGCGAGCGCACGGGCTACACCCTCCCCTGACGGGCGATCGACCCGCCGGCGACGATGACCACCAGCGCGGTAAGGAACAACACCGCCGCCATCGCCGCGCCGAGCGGCCAGTTGTAGGCGAGTCCGAACTGCGACCAGATCAGCCGGCCGAAGGTGAACCCGGAGGTGCCGCCCACCATCTGCGGAGTGATGTAGTCGCCGAGCGCCAGCACGAAGGCGAACAGCGCGCCGGCCACCGTGCCCGGCAGCGACAGCGGCAACACCACATGGCGAAAGGTGGCCCACTGGCTGGCCCCAAGATCGGTGGAGGCTTCCAGCAGACGATGCGGAATGCGCTCCAGCGAGAGGTAGACCGGCAAAATCACGAATGGCAGATAGACGACGGTCATCGTCAGCAGCACCGCGCGCTGGTTGTAGAGAAACGCCTTGCTGGGCGCCTCCAGCACCCCCAACCCGACCAACGCCTGATTCAGCAACCCGTTCAGCCCCAGCAACGAGCGCAGCGTATACAGCTTGACGATGTAGCTCATGAAGAGCGGCAGCACCGTCAACAGCAGCAGCAGCGCTCCCACCCGGCCGCGCTGCCGCCACACGCGCCACGCGACCGGGTAGCCGATCAGCAGCGTCAGCGCCGCCACCTGCAGGCACAGCAGCAGCGACCCAAGGTAGGTCCCGCGGTAGGTTGGGTTGCCGAACACCTCGGCGTAGTTGCCGAGATTCGGGTCACGCACGATCTGGTTGTCTTCGACGCGGAAGAAGGAGAGCGTCAGGAAGGCGAGAATCGGCAGCACCACGGTCAGCGTCGGGATGGCGGCGGCCGCGGCGAACGCCGCCCAGCGGCGGGCCATCAATCGACCTCGTAGCGCGCGACGACATCCCAATCCACCTCGACCCCCAACCCGGGTTTGGTCGGCAGCGGAATCGTGCCGTCCGGGCGCAGCACGAGCTCCTCGGCGGCCAGCTCGCGGCGCAGCCGCTCGTGGCAGAGCTGCGGCGGCAGATATTCGATGAACGGGCAATGGTCGGTGACGAAGGCGAGATGGGCGGTGGCGGAGATCGAGATGCCGGTTTTCCAGCAATGCGGGACGATGCGAATGCCGCGCTCCTTCGCCATGTCGCAGACGATGCGGGCCTCGCCGATGCCGCCAACGCGACCGACATCCGGCTGCGCCACCTGTACGCCGCCGACATCCATCAGTTGAGCGAACTCCCAGCGGGTGGTCAGCCACTCGCCGAAGGCGATCGGCATCGGAGCGCGCTCGGCTACCTTGGCGATCTCGTCCAGGTTGTCGGACCAGATCGGGGTTTCCAGAAAGAAACAGTTGAATTCGGCCCAGTCGGCGATGACGGCCAGACAGGTGTCGGCATCGTCCCACAGGTATTGCACGTCGACCATCAACGCGATATCCGGCCCGATGGTGCGGCGCACCGCCGCCAGCGCCTCGGTGTGCCGGTCATAGCTTTCGCGCATCCCATCATGGGCGTAGGGGCCGTTCATGGTCACTTCGGTCTTGATGGCGCGGAAGCCGAGCGCGACGGCGCGCTCGGCCGAGGCGCAGAGGGCGTCACGGTAGGCTTCGAACGAGGCGCCGGCCGGCTGCAGCGAGGCGTAGGGGACGATGTGGTCACGGGTCGCGCCGCCAAGCAGCGCGTGCACCGGCTCCCCGACCGCTTTGCCGCACAGATCCCACAGCGCCATCTCGACTGCCGAAAGCGCATGGATGACCATGCCGCGCCGCCCGGTCAGGGCGGAGCCGATATAGCTGCGCCGCCACAACTCGCCGATGGCGAACGGGTCCGCGCCGATCAGCAACTCGCGCAGGGACAACCCCATGGTGTGGGTGCCCGGGGCCTCCACGCAGGCTTTCGCCATCCACGGGTTGGCGTCGCACTCGCCGACGCCATACACCCCCTCGCCGGTGCGGATGACGACGACGAAGCTGTCCTGAGCCGAGGAGGTGAAACCGGGGTCGAAGTCGGGCGCGAGCAGGGTGTGGCACTCGACATCGGTGATCCGCAGGCGCGGCGGCGCGGCGGGCAACTGCGGCGAGATCGTGGCGATGGGCATGGGAAATCCATTCGGAGCGAGGGCGGTCGGGTCGGGGAACCACCGCGACCCGGCCGCTCGCGACGGCAGGCGATCAGCTCGCCTTGACTTCGTTCCAGATCTGAACGCGCTTGGTGAAGTTTTCCGGAGTCAGCAACCACGAGAGGCGATCGCCGTAGGTCATGCCGA
>JADLCW010000146.1 GCA_020847015.1 Thermomicrobiales bacterium
GAAAGCACCATCCCCGGCGTGCAATACCCGCACTGTAGACCGTGCTCTTCCCAGAACGCCTGCTGCACCGGATGCAGCATCCCGGCCGGAGCCACCCCCTCGATGGTGGTCACGGCGCGGCCGTCGACCTGCGCTGCCAGCACCATGCAACTCTTCACTGCTTCACCGTCCAGCAGCACCGTACAGGCCCCGCACTGGCCGGTTTCGCACCCGATATGGACGCCAGTTATCCTGGCGGCGTCGCGCAGGAAATGGACGAGCAACGTGCGCGGCTCGACCTCGGCCTGCCGCATGGTCCCGTTGATCTCGATCGAAACCGGAATAGTCGTCACGTCGGTCCTCCGCAGCAGATCGATCTAGGCGCTCTGGGTGGCCTTGCTTTCCAGGCACCCGAAGAACTGCCCGACGATGGTGCGCGCGGCCGGCTGGATTACCCGGCCGCCGATACGCGCCAACGTGCCGCGGACATTGGCCTTGCCGCTCCAGTTGATCAGCGTCTGGTCGCCGTTCTCACTCAGCTCGACACGTCCTTCGCCGGAGATGTTGCCGGCCGGCCCCTTGCCTTCGATGAGCATGACGAAGCTGGATGGTTCATTCTTGTCGCTGATCTTGACTCGACCGTGGTAGACGCCCCGGATCGCGCCGATGCCAATTTTCATCGTCGCTGCGTATTCATCCGGCCCGATCTCCTCGAGCTTCTCGCAACCAGGCAAGCACTGGCGCAGCGTCTCCGGGTCGAGCATGAAGCGATACACATCCTCGCGCGACGCCCGAAACGCATGATCCCCGGAAAGCTCCATCAGTCGTTCTCCCACCCTCCGTCGCCACGGCGACGCAAACGCCGGAATGGCCGGCAGTGTAGCATGCGTTCCCCGCCTGCCCTGCTGCCACGGCGAACCCCGATGCGCTCGTTTTTGGCACAATGACGGGGTCATTGGCTCCTGGGCCGCCGGGGTCCCGGACTTCACACAAGGAGCACTCATGTCCACCACTGCCCCCACGCTCGTCGATCGCGCTCGCATCCGGGAGCTGACGGAGCGCGAGCAACGTCGCTTCGATGCCAGTACGCCGAAGTCCAGTCAGATGTACGAACGCGCGCGCCGCTCGATGGTCGGAGGCGTTCCGTCGTCCTATCAATCGCGCGACCCGTGGCCCATCTTCATTGAGGAGGGGCGCGGTTCGCGGGTGTGGGATGTCGACGGCAACGAATATATCGACTACCACAACGGGTTTGGCTCGATGGTGCAGGGTCACGCTCACCCTGCCATTGTCGAGGCGGTGCAGCGGCAGGTCGCGCGCGGCACCCATTTTGCGGCTCCCAACGAGGACGCTATCGCCGTCAGTGAGGAGCTGGCGCGGCGGTTCCGACTGCCGATGTGGCGGTACGTCAACTCCGGCAGCGAAGCGACGATGGATGCGATCCGCATCGCGCGCGCCGTCACCGGTCGCGACACTATCGTCAAGATCTTTGGTTCTTACCACGGCCACCACGACTACGTAATGGTTTCCATCGGGGTGCCGTTCGCCAACATCGGCGACCCGGACGACTACGCCTCGCTCCCCTATGGCGCGGGCATCCCCAAGGTCGTCTCCGACATGACCATCGCCGTGCCGTTCAATGACGCGGCGGCGATGGAGCGACGCATCCAACGGTTGTTCGACGAGGGGCGGCCGCCGGCGTGCGTCATCATGGAAGCGGCCATGATGAATCTCGGTGTCGTTCCACCGGAACCGGGCTACCTCGAAGCCGTGCGTGAGCTGACCCGTCGCTTTGGCGTGGTGCTCATTTTCGACGAGGTGAAAACCGGTCTCACGGTCGCTGCCGGCGGCGCTACCGAGCGGTTCGGCGTCACCCCGGATATGGTCACCCTGGCCAAGGCGGTCGGTGGGGGTTTGCCAGCCGGAGCCATCGGCGCCACGCAGGAGATCATGGAGGTCGTCGCCAGCGACAAGGTGAAGCAGGTCGGCACCTACAACGGCAATCCGCTGACCATGGCGGCCGCTCGCGCCAGTCTGGAGCAGGTGCTCACTTCGGCCGCCTACGACCATCTCAATGCGCTCGACAATCGGCTGATGGAGGGTTGCACTCGCGTACTGCGCGAGTACCACCTGCCCGGCTACACCGTCGGCATCGGTTCCAAGGGGGCCGTCACCTTCTCCCCGGCGAAGATCACCGATTATGCGTCGTTCATGGCCAATCAGGATGCCGAGCTGACTGAGTTGGCTTGGGTCTGGAACATGAATCGGGGCATTTTCATGACGCCCGGGCGCGAGGAGGAATGGACGCTCTCGGTCGCCCACTCCCTGGAAGACGCTGACCGCTACGTCGCCGCCTTCGAAGAGATGGCGCAGGCGCTGACTGCCTGACCAGTGGGTGCATGCATCCGGGGCGCGGCGAAATCGCGCCCCGGACGTCGCCTGGGGAGTCTCGAGATGCCGCTGCTCGATCTTTCCCACCCCCTGACGATGAAGACGCCGGTCTATCCCGGCGACCCCGCGGTACGGCTGACTCCCTGGGAGACGGCCCTGCCATGGCGCGTGACCGAACTCGTGCTCGGTTCCCACAGCGGCACTCATATGGATGCCCCGCGCCACTGCTTACCGGATGGAGCCACCATCGACGCCTACGGGCCGGATCGCTGGGTCGGGAGCGGCGTCGTGCTGCCCGTCCCCAACCCGGAGTCGGACGAGGCCGTCGGTCCTGGCATTCTTGCCGGGTTGCCGGCCGAGTTGCCAGTCGGCTGGTTTGCGATCATCGCCACCGGCTGGGATCGCTTCTGGGGCGCCAGTGAGTACTTTTACCATCCCTTTTTGGCCCCTGACCTAGCCGAGAGCCTGCGTGGCGCTGGCTGCGGTCTCGTCGCCGTCGATGTCCCGAGCGTCGACTCCTCGGTGAGCGGCGGCGATGCGGTCCACCGCATTCTGGCCGACGCCGACATCCTCATCGTCGAGAATCTGCGCGGTCTGGAGCGTCTGCCGGTCGGGGCCGCGCTCGAATTCTGCTTTGCGCCCCTCCCTCTCGCTGGAACCGACGGCGCCCCGGTGCGCGCCTTCGCCCGCTTCTGAGCCGCGCTCCAGCGCCGCTTCGGGGGGAGGAACGCAGCAATCGGGACTATCGGGCCGCGCTGCGCTATTGAGCCGGCTGGTTGGGTTGCGTACCCTCCAAGCACGTTCTCCGGAACCTGAGAGGGACGGGATCCGCCGGTGCAGCTCCGCGCCCGGTTGTGAGAATGCCAACCCCGCTCATACCTGGTCCGTTCGGCCAACCGCCGCGGACGCTCTGGCTCGGCGCGACCGCTTGTCCCTCTCGCGCGATGGAACGAGAAGTGGGAGAAGGATCGCTGATGACCCGCATCTACTCGCTGCGCTGCGCGCGGCGTTTCGGTCTGGCGTTAGCTCTGACCGCAACGATCGGCGGCGCGCACCATCTCCCGGGAGCGTCCGCGGCGCCGAACGCGTCGTCAGTTTGCGCCGACGCCGAAGAAGCGCGGTTCCTCGATTTACTCAATGCCTACCGCGCCCAGAACGGTCTCGGGCCGCTGGCGTTGTCCCAGACGTTGAGCGCGGCGTCGGAATTCCACAGCACCGACATGGCGGCCGAGGGGTACTTCGACCACACCATGCCCGACGGCACCACGGTCGAGCAGAATTTGCTCAATTTCGGCTACGAGGATGCCACCTACGGCGAGAACATCGTCGCGGGGACCGAAACGGCCGACTCGGCACTGCAGACCTGGCAGGGGAGCGCCGCCCACAATGCCAATATGCTGCGCCCAGCGTTTACTGCAATCGGCATCGGACGCGCCTATGACCCCGCTTCACCTTACGGCTGGTACTGGACGACCATCTTTGGGGGTGACGAAGATGTCGTCGGGCGAGTTTGCGGCGTGGACGGAACTGGGCAACTCGCCGTCACGAATGACGATGTCAATCTGCGCTACGGTCCCGGCCTGGATCAGCCAATCGACCGGCCAATCCCGGCCGGGATCCAGCTGACTGTCACCGGCGAGGCCGAAAATGGCTATCTGCCGGTCCTCTTCCAAGGTGAGGATGTCTGGGCTGCCCAGCAATACATCGACATCCTTGGCAGCCAACTTCCCGCCGTTGATGCCGCTGATTTGATCGCCAGCGTAACCGTCAACCTGCGCGAGGCGCCGGACCGCCAATCTACGGTGTTGGCGATCGTACCGGCCGGAGCCGATGTCGAGCCAACCGGCCAAGCGGTCAACGGGTATGTGCAGGCGATTTTTCAGGATTCCACCGGCTGGATTGATGATGACTATCTGAGCGGCGAGACCGATCCCGGTTCGTCCGATCACGCTCAGAGCGTTGCGCCCAAGACTGCTGGCGGCGTGACCGCAACCGCTATCGAGGCGCTCAATCTGCGCGATGCGCCCTCGCGAGAGGGCGGGATTCTCACCGTCATGCCGGCTGGCGCGACGATGACCCTGACGGGTGATGGCGAAGGCGGCTACTTTAGCGTTCGCTATGGCGATCTGACGGGTTGGGCTGACGCTGCCTACCTGCACTAACCGTCCGCGCCCCTTGTGGAGCGGCAGTCCTTTCGACCAGCTTTTGTCGCGAGGCCGACCCAAGACCGAGCCGCCAAACAATGGCTCGGTCTCGCGGGTTTCAAGATCGGAAGTAGAGGCGGTGGTCAGCGCCGTTGGTTCCAGAGGAGGTTCCCGATCGCGGATAGAGGGGATATGTCGTATACCATGCGGCCGCAGATCCACATGCTTCCTATTCCGCCGCCATGATTCCGCTCAACTGCACCCCATAAACTGAAAGCCCGGCTTTCGGTCGACATTGGGGCGCACCGAGACACCCATGTGCTCTTGCATCTTTAATTTCGCTCCCTGGAACCTGAACGACCTTGTTCGTGCTACCTAGAGGCGCCGCAGCGAATATTTCCTGCGTTCATACGAGCAGCACCGCAAAAGACCTTGATCCCGCCCTCAGCAAGCAGCGCAGCGCGGTCGAGGTCATGGCGGTAGCTTCGACCGTTCCCTTAGCACATCGATCCGCCGAACGGACGCGCCGACAGTTCGACTGGTCGACCACGAGCGGGGCGCGCTACCAAGGCGCTCTGACCGGCCCGCGACCGGCAAGTTGTGGTGGGTATCCCGGCAACGCGAAATATCGACGACCGAGACACAGCCGATCTCGGAACTCAAGTCGGCATGCGCCAGACTGCGGCAGGAGTCGATCCCCTCGGGGTTGCCGCAGACGATGATGTCGGACAGCGTCATATCGCGCCGGCCGCCGCAACTTGCTTGTCCCAGGCAACCGACTCGCCGCTGAAGGCGTCACTTGCGATCAGATCATTATCGGCCGCCCAGCGCCCGCCTGATCAGGAGCGTTGGGCGCTCGGATCACTCCAGTAGCGAAGACCGCGCTCGTCGGCCAGCACCCGAAATGGACTCACATCGGCCGATGCCATCCATAATCTCTTGTTCGATCCGCCGTATGGAGTTTGCCAGCCGCATCGGAGGCGTGGAGGCGGATCGACCGGATCCGCGCCGCGAGCTGACCGTGCGCTCCCCTGGAATTTCTAGTCGGGAGGATCGGTCGAAGCCGGTGATGCGAGCGCCCGTTCCGCCAACCATGGGATGACCGCGTGAAGATCATCCAGCACCGCATCAATTGCAACTGGCACGGCCAACCCCCGTGTTTTCGCGTTGGGCACCCAGATGCGCCGCATGCCGGCCGCCGCCGCTGCCGCAAGTCCGGCCGGCGCGTCCTCCAGCACCAGACACGCCGCCGGACCCACTCCGAGGCGGTGGGCAGCAAGCAGAAACATGTCTGGTTCCGGCTTGCCGCGCTCCACCTCGTCACCGTACGTGTAGGCGTCGAAGCGCCCGTCGAGATCGCTCTCATTCAGCGACAGGTCGGCGTGGGCGCGCTTGCTGGAGGTCGCCCATCCTTGGCGCAGCCCGCGGGCACGTCCCCATGAGGTCATTTCGAGCGCGCCCGGCATCGGGCGCACCTTGCCGCGCAGTGCATCCAGTCGCATCAGGTCGTACTCGTCAGTGAGCACAGCCAAATCGCCGGGAATTGCGTAGAGATCCGCGATAATTGCTATTGCCTCGGGGAGCCGCCGCCCAAGCGTCAGCTCCATCGAACCCGGCTGTTTCGTTTTTCCATGGCGCGCCAAAAATCGATCGAGCGCCGCCTCGGCCAGTGGCTCGCTATCCACCAGTAAGCCATCCATGTCGTAGACAATCGCCGCGATGGGAGGGAACGCCTCGTCTGACTCGCTCCGCAACGCGACGGACGGTTCGCTCATCGGTCCTCTCCGTGGATCGTCAGCAATCGAGCCGGATTGTCAATCAGCCCGCGCCGCACGTCCTGTGCGGCGACTCCCGCGTCCATTAGCACCAGCGGAAACACGTCCAGCGCCATCGCGATCCCGGTCGGATGTCCGCGCACGCGTAGCTGGTCGGCGTGTCCTGCTCCGCTGGAAAAAAGCAAACGGTCGGCCCAGCCAGCTTCCACCAGCGACCCCACCAGTGTCGCCACGGGCTGCCTGCTGTCGCCGAGCAGCCGGTCGAACGCGATCGTGGCGCCAAGGTTCAGCACCTGCGCGGCGGCAGCGCTCGCTACTACCCAGTCGAGATTACCGACCCAGATCCGGGATACATCGACTCCGGCATTACGCAGACGTATGACGGCATCGACGGCATCATCGGCCCGATCGGCATGGATGCGCGCGGCCAGACCTGTCGCTCGCATGTTGCGCGCAAGCGCTTTGGCGGCGCCTTGACGTACGGCTTCGGTAGTGACTTCGAGTCCTCCCCAAGTGAAACTGTGCGCCTCGTCGGGTTCGAGCAAGCTGTCGGGCCCGGCAAAATCGACCCGATGCAACACGACGACGTGAACCGGTATCCGCTCGGCGAGCCAGCGCACCCCGGGGAGCACGGCGCCGCCTATCCCTCCACCGGAAACCACAAGAGAACGCACTCCGATCGCGTGGGCATCCGCAAGTTCGGCCAACAGCGCGTGTTTCGGGTCGATCGCGGTGCGCTCTCCGGCATCCGTGACAAACAGGTCGGCAATTGGCTCACCCGCCAGCGTCACCCCAAGCGCGCCCGGTTCGATTGGTCCGAGCGCCGTCATCACATGCGGCTGCGCGAGATCGAGCGCGACGTCCTCGTCAGCCATCCGCCGGTCGAGATCGTCGTCCGCTCCAGCTCCGATCCAACCGCTATCCGTTTCTTCCGACCGCCGCCACACGTCGCCCAAACTCCTTGTCCCGCCAGCATCCAGCCTGCCGTTGGCTATTGTGCACGAGCGGCAACCACGATCGCCGTACGGCGCCGTACCATCTCGTTCGTTGCAGACAGCGGCCGGGATCGGAAGGAGCGCCACGAGCATGTTCGAGGGATCGCCCCATCAGGAGGACGCGGCGGTTGCGATCGCCGCCGCGGTCGAGGCCGGTGAAGCCGTGCGTGATTTGTATGAGCACGCGGCCGCCAGCACCTATGCCAAGGCCGACGGTTCGGTGGTGACCGATGCCGACTTCGCCGCCGACGCCATCGTACGTCGGGTGCTGGCCAAGCGGCGCCCCGCCGACGCGATCCTCACCGAGGAGGGCCAGGACGACTCGGCCCGCCTGGTAGAGCACCGCTGCTGGATCGTCGATCCAATCGATGGCACCCAGCAGTTCGTCGAGCGCACGGGTGATTTCGACGTGCTGGTCGCCCTTGCCGTCGATGGCGAGCCAGTCGTCGCCGCTTCGGTTCAGCCATCTACCGGGCTTCTCTGTGTCGCCGTGGCCGGCGCCGGGGCGTGGACCGGGATTGCTGGGGTGGAAGATCTGGAACGGGTTCGCTACGACGCGGTTCCGGAACCGCCGCGCATAGCCACCTCGATCTGGTTTGGCGCGCCCAACAATCTCGGCGCCCTTGACGCCATCGCGGATCGCATTGGCGGCAGTACGGTGGATCACACCCGGATCGGGTTCACGCCGCGGTTATTTCTGGGCAACCGCCCGTGCGACGCCATCCTCGGGTTCCGCACCACCGGGCGAGATCAGTTCATGGCCTATGAATGGGATTTTGCAGTCGGCGACCTGTTCATCCACGAAGCGGGCGGCTGCCTCACCGATCTCGATGGAGTCCGGTTTCGCTATAACCGGATGCCGCCGACATTCGCTCGCGGCTTGATCGCTACCGTCTCGCCCGCGCTGCACGATCGCCTGCTGACTGCTACCCGCGCTGAACTGACCGAGCGCGGCCTGCTGTAGCAAGTCTCGCGCTGCCTATGGCCGCAAAGGACGTATCGGCGGCGCATCGGCAGCCACCGGCGTCAGCAGCAGATGGACACTCCCCAGTCGGGCCAAGCGGCGCGCCAATTCACTGTGCGCCCCAAGCGGCAGCACCGATGTGGCTTTCGCCGTCAGCACCACCAGCGGCGACGGCCAGCGTCCTAGCTCTCGCACGATCTGGATGAACGGATCGCCAACGCGCACGATGATGACTGATTCCGCTATGCAATGATACCGCTGGGTAACCGATTCCAGATACGCTTCGGCTTCTCGCCGCGCTTCCATTACTTCTGGCGAGGTGTCGCCCAGATCGGCGCCCGCCGGGCCGTGCGGAGGGTGCGCCACAGGCGGCTCCGGGAAAGAGACCACCCGGAGGAACACGAGCGGAACCGCGTGCAATCGGGCCTCGTACAAGGCGATCGGCACCGCCCGCTCAGCTCGCGACGACCCGTCCAGCGGCGCCAGCACGCTGCCGAATCCGACGACTTCCTCCCGAGCGGCTTTCGTCGATTGCGCCTTGTCGTGGTGCCCGCTCATGCGCCCGTTCTCCGATTGTCGCCCCTGCCGCTCACGCCTGCTCCACGGTACCCTCGCGATGCCGAGCCGCGCCACCCCGTGGCGCTCTACGCGGCAAGCCAGCGGTCGCAGATTGCGCCGGTTTCATGGCCGCACGCGCTCCGCCATGCGAAATCGAGCGGAATCATCCGTTCGATCGCGTCGGCCGAGGTCGACCATTGGGTCCGCAGCCACGGCTCGATCCAGGTGAACGCTTGCGACACGGCCGGGCCGAGCCGGACAGTTCGCGCTGCGTGGCCCGCATCTCCGGCCGTGCAGTGAAGGCGACGGCATCAGCCGCCATCTCTGGTTCTCTGGTTCCGATCGGAAAAACCCACTGCCCGGCGATCGCGCAGTAGCGCCAGGTCGGTGCGAAATCGACCCACTCGGTTCCGAGCCAGCCGACTGGCTCGATGCCGCACGTCCACTACCGGCCGCCGATCGCGGTCGCGGCGC
>JADLCW010000147.1 GCA_020847015.1 Thermomicrobiales bacterium
GTTCTGCTGAATCCCAACTTGCCGGCATCCGCCACGATTGGCAACAGTTCGGTATCCCTTCTCGATGCTCGCGCGGAAGGCAACGTCAACCATCTCTGGATTACCGATCCTGGTTACGGGGACGTCGTCAACTACGATGAGATCTCTGAGTTCTTCCTGGCTTGGTACGACAAGCGCCTCACCGAACTCTTCCCTGGCTGGTACGCCGATTCGCGGCGGGCGTTGAACATCAAGGGCGAGGGCGAGCAGTTTCGGCTCGGGTTGACCGAGGCATATACCAATCTCGCCAATCACATGCCCGACGACGGGTATCAGGTCATCATGTTCACCCATCAGGACCCGTCGGTGTGGGCCGATGTGGGGTTGACCATCTGGGCCGCCGGTCTACAGGTGGTCACGGCGTGGACGGTAGTCACGGAGACGCCGACCGCCGGTCTCAAGGGCGGCGGCAACTACGTGCAAGGCACCGTTTGTCTGGTGCTGCGCAAACGCGCCGACAATGTCTTCGGCTATCTCTCCGACATCACCCCGGAGATCGAAGCCGAGGTCAAGGCGCAACTCGCCACCATGCGCGCCCTGGACGATGACGCCGACCCCAGCTTCGGCGACGCCGACTATCAGCTCGCCGCCTACGCCGCCGCGCTGCGGGCGCTCACCCGCTACGGCGAAATCGACGAGATCGACATTCGCCGCGAACTGTCGCGACCGCGCGTCCGGGGCGAGGTTTCGCCCATCACCCGGCTGATCGAGCAGGCGGTGGATATCGCCACCAACGCCATGGTTCCCCGCGGCATCTCCGAGCGGACCTGGCGGCGGCTCGGTCCGGACGAGCGGCTCTATCTGAAAGGCATCGAGGTGGAAGCCGGCGGCGAAGGTCGCGAAGGCATCTATCAGGAGTTGGCCCGCTCGTTCGGAGCGGCCGATTTCCGCGATCTGCTCGCTTCGTCGCGCGCCAATCAGGTCCGCTTCAAAACACCCGCGGAATTCCGGGCGCGCGGGTTGGCCGAACTGGGGTCCGCCGGGTTCGCCGGGTCGCTGCTGCGGCGGTTACTGCGCGCCGCGTTCGAAACCGCCGAGCACGAGGATGGCGACCCGCGCCCGGCCCGGCAATCGCTGGCGGTCGATCTGGGCGCCGCCTACTGGCAGGAGCGCGACCGCATGGTGGAGTTGCTCGCCTTCCTGCGTCGCCACGGGGAGCATCTGGATCACTGGCGGAGCGACAACGTCGCCATCGACCGGCTTATCGCCTCGCTGCGCAGCCATCGCATCTAGCTCGCCGACAGGAGCCGCTCCGCATGGCGACGACGATTCAGCGCCACTCCTCCCGGCAGCTCGCGCTCTCGCACTTTCTGCCGGATGTGCTGCATCAGGCGACCGGGTACGACCGCATCGCCGGCTATTTCAACTCCTCCATGCTGGAGGTCGCCGGGGAGGCGATCGAACGCATGACCGAGGGCGCGGCGGCGCGCATCATCTGCAACACCGATCTGGATCCGCACGACATCCGGACGGCGCGCGCCGCCCAGCAGGGCATGCTGCACGAGTGGAAGCGGTCGCTGCCGCCGGATATCGCGCCGGAGTTGCAGCGCAATCTGGAACGGTTGTACCGATTGCTGGCGTCCGGGCGGCTGCGGGTGAAGGTGCTGCCGACTGCGGTGCACGGGTTGCTGCACGGCAAGGCCGGGGTCATCCGCCACGCCGATGGTTCGCGGCTCTGCTTCGTCGGCAGCGCCAACGAAACCCTGAGCGGCTGGAAGCGCAATTACGAAATCATCTGGGCCGACCGCAGCGCCGAGGGGTGCGATTGGGTGCAGGCGGAGTTCGACGCGCTGTGGAACCACGCCGACGCGCACGATCTGGCCGAAGCGGTCATCGTCGACATCAAGCGCATCGCCGCGCGCAGCGTCGTCCGCGAGTTGAGCGAATGGAAAGCGCGGCCGGTCGCCGCCGACGCCGAAGCCATCATCGAAACACCCATCTACACGCGGGAAAACGGACTTTGGGCGCACCAGAAGTGGTTCATTCACCACGCCTTCGCGCGCCACCGGTCGCAAGGGGCGCGGCTGCTGCTGGCCGATCAGGTCGGGTTGGGCAAAACGATTCAACTGGCGCTGGCGGCCAAGCTGATGCTGCTGTGGGGCGAAGGCAACGTGCTGGCGGTCGTACCCAAACCGCTGATGCAGCAGTGGCGCGATGAGTTGTGGGATTTTCTGCGGCTGCCCTCCGCCATCTGGACCGGTCGCCACTGGGAAGACGAGCACGGCCTCAAGCACCCGCCGCAGCGCGGCGGCTCCGACGGGTTGCGGGAATGTCCGCGCCGGTTCGGCATCGTCTCCGCCGGGTTGGTCCGGGCCAGTCCGGATGTGCGCGAGCTGCTGACCGGGATGAACTGGGAGTGCGTCATTCTCGACGAGGCGCACCACGCCCGCCGCAAAAACACCGGACGCAGCAAGCGCGACGAACCCGCGGCGGACAATAATCTGCTGCAATTTCTGCGCGCCATCGGCGGCAGCACGAAAAGCATGTTGCTGGCGACGGCGACGCCGATTCAACTCGACCCCATCGAGGCGTTCGATCTGCTGGACGCGCTCAATATCGGCCACTGGCGGGTGCTGGGCCGCACCGAGTTCGGGGAGTGGCGGCGGAACCCGCGCGAAGGGTTGGCGATCGTCGCCGAGGCCGCGCCGGCTCCAGAGGGGCTTGCCGAGGCGTGGCCGTGGTTGCGCGATCCCTTCCCCGCTCCGCTGGATGTCGATGTCGAAGGCAAACCGGGCGCCCGCGCGCTGCGCGACACCATCGAGCGGTTGACCGACCCCGCCGGCGGCAAGCTCGGCAAAGCGCCCCGGTACGCGGAGTACGGGGCTGACGCCTGGAAGCGGCTGCGCCCGGCCGATCGCGGACAACTGGAAAGCGTGGCGGAGGTCTATTTCGCGGAACTGAACCCCTACATCGCCCATATCGTGCGGCGTCGGCGCGAATTTCTCGAAACCGCGATCGACCCGGCCACCAATGAACCATTCCTGCCCAAGGTCGCGGTGCGGCTTTTCGGCGACCGCGATGCGGACGCCATCACGTTGCCGCTGGAGTTGCGCGAGGCCTACGCGGCCGCCGAGGCGTTTTGCGAAGCGGTCGGGCAGCGCGAGGGCATGAACTCCGCTTTCTTGGAAACGCTGCTGCTGCGGCGCGTCGGCAGCACCATTCATGCCGGCGAGCAAACCGCCCGCCGGATGCTCGGCGCGGTCGAAACCGACGAGATGGAGGAGGGCGACGAAGGCGAAGGCGCCGACCTGGAGGAGGAGGAGGTTCGCCCGGAAGAGCAGTCGAAACTGCAACCACTACTGCCGAACGAGCGCCAGCATCTGGAGCGCTTCGTTCGGCAGCTCCAACTGGCCGACGGCGACCCGAAATACCAGCGTGTGCTGGAGATTCTGACAGGCGGCGTCGATCGCCACGGAGTGCGGGAAACCGGGTCGTGGCTCGAACTCGGCTGCATCATCTTTTCGCAATACTTCGAGAGCGCCGAATGGCTGGCCAAGAGACTGACGCGGGAGTTCCCGGAGCGCGCCATCGCGCTCTACGCGGGGGCCGGGAAATCCGGCATCTACCGAAACGGCATGTTTGAATCAAAACCGCGCGACGTGCTGAAGCAGTTGGTGCGGGATGGGGAGATCCGGCTGGTGGTGGGCACCGACGCCGCGTCGGAGGGACTGAACTTGCAGCGGCTGGGCGCGCTCATCAATCTCGACCTGCCCTGGAACCCGACCCGGCTCGAACAGCGGAAAGGGCGCATCCAGCGGATCGGCCAGTCGCGCGCCGAGGTCTACGTCTACAACATGCGCTATCGCGACTCGGTCGAGGATCGCGTGCATCAGAAGCTGTCGGAGCGCCTGAAGGACATCAACGATGTGTTCGGGCAGATTCCGGATACGCTGGAAGCGGTCTGGATCGACATCGCGCGGCGCCATGAGGCGGACGCCGAGCGACGCATCGACGAGCTTCCCGAAAAACCATCCTTCATCGACAAATACGATCGCATCGCCAACGTCGATTGGGAATCGTGCAGCGTGGTGCTGGACGCCCAAACGCAATTGGACGCGCTGATGCGGAGCTGGGACGGCCGCCGAATGTAGCGACCGGTGAATGCGCCGGCATGCGTCCGCCGCCCGTCGCGGTGCTAAAGTTGGCGGTGGCTGGCCGGGCGACGCGGGTCGTCCGAGCCACGGCGAACCGGAGGAGCCCGTGGAGCCGGAGCCACCCTTCAGCGACGACGATTACCGCGCGCTCGCCGCGTTCCGCGCGGCGCTGCGCCGCTTCGTCCGCTTCAGCGAAGACGCCGCCCGCGCCGCCGGACTCAGCCCGCAGCAGCACCAGATCCTCGTCGCCATCCGGGGGCACGTCGGGGAAGAACCGCCCACCATCGGCGAACTCGCCGAGGCGCTGCAAATTCGGCACCACTCGGCGGTCGGTCTGGTGGATCGCATGGCGCAGGCGGGGTACGTGCGACGGGTGCGCTCCACGGTCGACAGCCGCCGGGTGCATGTCGCGATGACCCCGCTCGGCGAGGTGGCGCTGCGTTCGCTGGCCACCGCTCACCGGCAGGAATACCACGAGCTGGAAGGCATCCTGCGCCGCCTCACCGAGCGCTTCGGCGCGGCCGGCGACACATCCGTCGAAGCCTTGCTCGATACCGCCTTGCCAGCCAGAGAACCCTGAGCGGCGCGCCGGCGCCGACGTGGTTCAGCCGCCATCGCCCGGCCAGGGGCGGCGCCCTACGGTTCACATCCGGCGTCGCGGACAGGTCGGGCGTGCGCGCGACCCGGAAGACGGCCGGATGACCCACCGCCGCGCCGCCGGTCATCGCGATCGGCGTCACCGCGTCGTCGCGCCACTATCCGAGGCGACAGCGCTCCGCGCCCAGCGCGATCGCTTCGTCGCGCCTCGGACGGCTACCGCCGCTCGCCTCCTGCCGCGACCGGTTCGGAAGGGCGTTCCGGTTCGGGTCCCAACACCGGTTCCGGCGCACGGCGCCGCAGCGGCAGCCCGACCGGGAACCGCAGCGTCAGCGTTCGCTCCCGGGTTCGCTCCTCCTCCAGGTTGCGCTGCCGCGCTCGCAACACATCCGACAGCGCGATCACGCCGACCATCCGCCGTGGATCCCGTCGCGACACCACCGGAAACCGCGTCAGCCCCGTTAGCGCCATCTGCTCGATCGCCGCTCGCAAGGGTTCGTCCGGATAGGTCACGATCGGATCGGTGTTGGCGATATCCGCCAGCGTTCGCACCTGCTCGCCACCTTCAATGCCCTCGTCCGCGATGCGCTGCAAATCGGTGCGGGTGACCACGCCAACCAGGCAATCCTGCTCGTCGACCACCGGATACAACCCCTGCCGCAACCCGCCCCGGGCGCGCAGCGGCTGCTCGCCCACCTCGGAGAGCGGCAGATCGGCCGGCAGCGCGACCACTTCGGTGCGCATCACGTCGCGCACGAAAAAGACTTCCAGCGGGTCGACCGCATACTCCCGGCTCAGGTGGAACCCCCGGCGACTGACCTTCTCGGTCAAAATGGAGCGGCGCATCACCAGCACCGTAAAGCCATAGGCGACGGTGACGGCGCACAGCAGCGGCAGCAGCAGATTGATGTCGTGCGTCAGTTCCAGGGTGAACACGATGGCGGTGAAGGGCGCTCGCATGGTGCCGCCCAGAATGGCGGCCATGCCGACGATCGGCCAGAAACCAGCACCGGCGTTCGGGAAAAAGCCCGCCTCCAGTCCGCCCAGCGCGCCGCCGATCATCAGCAGCGGAGCGAGCACGCCGCCGGATGTGCCCGAACCGAGCGCGACCGCCCAGATCGTCGATTTGACGAGCAGCACGCCGATCACCAGATAACCGGTGGCATCGCCGCGGATCAGCGTCTCGATCACGTCGTAGCCGACACCGAGCGCCTGCGGGAAGATCAGGCCGCCGATGCCGACGACAAGACCGCCGATGGCCGGCCACCACATCCAGTGGATCGGCAGGCGATGAAAGGCGTCCTCGGCGGCGTAGACCATCTGCGTCAGCAGCGCCGAGGCGGCTCCGGCCAACACCCCGGCCACGATGCAGGCCCCGAGCGCCAGCGGGCCAATGAACGCCGGGTGCGGCGGGGTCGGGAACAGCGGTCCCATGCCCAACAGGTAGATGCGCACCACGGCCGCCGCGGCGCTGGCCAGCGCCACCGGAGCCAGACTGCGCGGTTTCCACTCGAACAGCAACAGTTCGACCGCCAACAGCACCGCCGCCACCGGCGAGGCGAAGGTGGCCGACATGCCGGCGGCCGCCCCGGCGACCAGCAGCGTTTTGCGTTCGGAGCTGGTGAGATTGAAAAACTGGGCGATCAGCGA
>JADLCW010000148.1 GCA_020847015.1 Thermomicrobiales bacterium
GACCAGCGGCGACGATGGTGTCGAACGCCGGACCGCTGGCGCCGCGGTCGCGCATGGCGCGGTCCAGGCGGTCGGCCAATTCGCGCTCGGTCGTGTCGGCGGCAAGACCCTTGGTCGCAGCGACGAACGCCTCGTCGGTGATGCGGATCGCCTCTTCCATCACCGCGAGTTCGTCGGCATCCTTTACTGCGCGTAGTCTATCGACGGCCGTACCCAGTCGCTCGATTTCGGCAGCGCCCTCCAACCCCTCCAGAATGGCGTCCAGCGCGCCCACCGTCAGCGCGTTCTCCTCGATGCCGACCCGGCGAGCGCCCGATTCCTTGATCGTTTCGCCGAGTCGCAGCGGCCATGGTATGCCCCAGTCGACCGCTTCGACATCGCCTCGCACCGAAGCTGCAGCCCAAGGGAGATTTACGACGCTGGCGAGCAGCCGCGCCCGGCGCGGTTCGACGAGCAGCATGGCGGTCGGTTCGTCCGGACCGTGATCGTCGGCGAAGAAGCCGGAGAGATAGGCGCGGTTGGCCGGGTGGCTGACAATAGCGGCATCGACGCCGCGATCGGCCATGACGGCGCGGAGCCGCGAAAGACGGTCGCTCATACGGCTGTGGACGTCCTTTCCTGCACCTGCTCCAGCAGGTAGCGAACGGCGAACTCATACCCGGACGGTCCGAACCCGGCAATCTGTCCTACCGCGATCGGCGCGATCACCGAATGGTGGCGGAACTCTTCGCGCGTGTGAATATTGGAGAGATGCACCTCCACCACCGGCACGCCAACGGCGGCCAGCGCATCGCGCAGGGCGATGCTGTAGTGGGTGAAGGCGGCGGGGTTGATGACGATGCCGAGCGCGGCCGGCCCATCTTGCTGGATGCGGTCGATCAACGCTCCTTCGTAATTGGATTGAAGGGCGCGCACCTCGACCCTGGGAGCGATCTGCGCCGCAAGGCGAACCAGCGCAGCGTCGATCTCGGCCAGCGTCGTGCGGCCATAGATGGCCGGTTCGCGGGTTCCCAGCAAATTGAGATTCGGACCGTGCAGCACCAACAGGTAGGGAGCGCGGTTCGCCGCGTCGTTCGCCATGTATTCTCCTGCCGCGCGGTGTTGACCCCCGCGCCATTGTCGCCAGCCGGCGCAGCTACCCGAGCACGGGGTCCACTTCCAGGATGCGGCGCAGTTCCACGATCTGGTCGCGCAACAGCGCGGCTTTCTCGAACTCCAAGTTCTTGGCTGCCTGCTTCATCTGGCTTTCGAGGTCCTTGACCATGCGCGCCAGTTCGTCGCGCGGAATTTCGGCGATGACGCCGGGTTTGCCGCCGACCTGGTATTCGACCCCTTCTTCGGCCACCGCTCTGACCCGGTCGGTGAGATCCTTGATCTCCTTGACAATGCCGCGCGGCTGGATGCCATGCTTCTCATTGTGCGCGATCTGGATGGCGCGTCGGCGATAGGTTTCGTCGATAGCGGCTTTCATCGAGCGCGTCATGGTGTCGGCATACATGATTACCTGCCCGTCGACGTGGCGCGCCGCCCGACCGGTGGTCTGAATGAGCGAACCTTCCGAGCGCAGGTAGCCTTCCTTGTCGGCGTCGAGGATGGCGACTAACGACACTTCCGGCAGATCTAGCCCCTCGCGCAGCAGGTTGATGCCGACCACTACGTCGTAGATGCCGAGACGCAGGTCGCGCAGGATCTCAATGCGCTCCAAGGTGTCGATCTCACTGTGCAAGTAGTGGGTGCGGACACCCATCTCCTTCAGGTAGTCGGCCAGGTCTTCAGCCATGCGTTTGGTGAGCGTGGTGACCAGCACGCGCTGCCCGAGCGCGATGCGCTGGTTGATCTCGCCCAGCAGGTCGTCAATCTGACCCTTGGTGGGACGCACCGAAATGGCGGGGTCGATCAACCCGGTGGGGCGGATCACCTGCTCGACCACCTTGGCGCTGTGCTCCTTCTCATAGGGACCAGGCGTGGCCGAAACGAAGATCGCCTGGTTCGTCATCTGGTCGAACTCCTGAAAAGTGAGCGGGCGGTTGTCGCGCGCGGAGGGTAGGCGGAATCCATGTTCGACCAGCACGTCTTTGCGGGAGCGATCGCCAGCGTACATGCCTCGCACCTGCGGCAGGCTAATGTGCGACTCGTCCACGAAGAGCAGAAAATCGTCGGGGAAGTAGTCCATCAGCGTGGATGGTTGCTCGCCAGGGCGGCGGCGCGAGAGATGCATCGAGTAGTTTTCGACACCGGCGCAGTAGCCTGTCTCCTGCAGCATCTCCAGATCGTACATGGTGCGCTGGCGCAGGCGAGCTGCCTCCAGCGGCTTGCCCTGGGCGTCGAATTCGGTCAGGCGTTCCTGGAGCTCGGCCTCGATGTCGCCGATGGCCGCCTTCAGCTTGTCTTCATTAGTAACGAAGTGTTTGGCAGGGTAGATCGCGACTTCCATGCGTTCGACCAGCAGTTCGCCGGTGAGCGGGTCGACCTCCACGATGCGCTCGACATCGTCGCCAAAAAATTCGATCCGAACGGCGATTTCTTCATACGCGGGGAACACTTCCAGGGTATCGCCGCGCACCCGAAACGAACCGCGCACGAGAGTGAGGTCGTTACGGTCGTATTGGATGTCGATAAGCTGGCGCACGATCTTATCGCGTCGGGTTTGGCCGCCGCGCCGCAATGCGACGGTTTGCTGGGCGTACTCCTCCGGCGAACCGAGACCGTAGATGCAAGAGACGGAGGCGACGATTAGCACGTCGCGCCGAGTCAAGAGCGCACGAGTCGCGGCGTGGCGGAGTTTGTCGATCTCCTCGTTGATGTCGGCGTCCTTCTCAATGAAGGTGTCGGTCCGCGGCACGTAGGCTTCCGGTTGGTAGTAGTCGTAGTAGGAAACGAAGTACTCCACCGCATTCTGAGGAAAGAATTCCTTGAACTCGGAGTACAGTTGGGCGGCCAAGGTTTTGTTGTGGGCCAGCACGAGGGTTGGGCGATTGACCCGCTCGATGACATTGGCCATGGTGAAAGTCTTGCCGGAGCCGGTGACCCCGAGCAGAGTCTGGTTGCGCAGCCCGTCGCTCAATCCCGTGACGAGACCTTCGATCGCCTTGGGCTGATCGCCAGTGGGGCGCAATTCGGAGACGATGTGAAAGTCGGGCATGAAAGCGCTCCGGATGCAAAAAACCGCGCCGATCGGGTGCGAAGGGCGACCAACAATTATACCGCGGCGGTCCGCGGTCAGCGTAGGCGATAGAACTCCGCGTCCGGACCGCCGTGGCCGATCACCTCGTCGATATGGCGCACCGCCCAGCGCTGGCCGGACCAGAGCAGTCGTGCGATCGCCTCCTCGCGTTCGCACCAGGCGTAGTCCGTGAACTCGGCGCCGAGGTCGATCGAGGCGCGAGGCGGGGCCGCGAAAGCGAATACCGGAGCCAGCACCACTGCGTCGCGCGTGTGATCGTACACTTGATTGATGAAGTCGGCGGAGTAGGCGTGGGTGGGGGTTACGCCGGTTGCGGCGCGTACCGCTCGTTCGGCCGCATCGAGCGCGGTCTCGTCCGGCGCCATCTTGTCGTGCACCGCCTGCCACGTGTTGCCTAGCGGCGCGTCGGGGCGGCGCAAGAGCAGCAGGAACTGCACCCGGGCGTGGATCTTCCGGAACAGATAGGCGTCGACGATGTCGGCAACGATCCTGGACATCTCCGCTGCGGCTCCCAGTCGACGGTCAATAGAGGCGAACGACCGCCATTCGGGGCGCCATGCGGAAACATCGGCGGGCGCCGCGACTCTAGCACATTTATCGTACCTAGCCGCATCCGAGCCGGCGGGTTCCGCTAGTTAGGGCTTCGGGGGAGTTCGCCAGCGCTCCAGCCATTCGGCGGGCTTCGGGCGGCCGCCCATGTCGCGCCCGCGCCAGCGCGGGGGCGAACTCGCGGCTGGCGTGCGCTGGAACCACAGCGACGCCAAGGCGGCGAAGGAGGCGAGACCGAGCAGGATGCCGAGGAATGGCGCGATGCCGCTCACCAGCGCCGCGGCGATCGCCAGCACGAGGCTCACGGCCAGCATCGCCAACGGCGGACGCTGCAACGTGGAGGGGCGACGGAATTCGCGCAGGAGTGTCGCCTGACTCTCGGCGGCGCGCGCTTTGGCCCGATCGACCACGGTTGGCGGCCGGTCAGTTTTGTTGAGAATCTCGATCACTTCGTCTTCGAGACGACTGCGACGCGGCGAGGACGGGTCGGGGGGCGGGGTGAGCGTGGCCATCCTGGGATCCTCCAGGCCATAACGCTGGCCGAAAGGGGCGGCAGCCGGCGCGTGGCGGCGGGCGCGGCAAGCAGACCCGCGTGCCGGATCTGGCGCCTGGCTCATGGTACAGTGCGGTGACGTCCCGCATCCATCGCGGCGCCGGCTTTTCTCAACGACCTATCGCGAGCTCCGTGCCGCGCGATGCATGCCCGGCATCCGCGGCGCGTGATGCGTCAGGAACCACGCATGTCCCAGCTTCGTTTCACCATGATCGACAACGTCGGGGCGACGAGCTTCGTCGCCCCGGCGCATCTACTCAAGATAGTGGCGGCCGCCTGTTGCCGAGACCCGCACGATGTCGCCGCGCTCGTCGAGGGGATCGGGCAGTTCGACCCAGGGTTCTCCGCTACGCTCGCGGCTGGCCTGCGCGCCTTCGATGCGCTCGCCGACCGGCGCTTGCAACAATCGGGGCCGGCGCGGACTATCGCGATCGATACCGAGGCGCCGTTTCGTGTGATCGACGAGGCGACGCGAGTGGTCAGCCAGCAACCGCGGCAACTGGGGCTGGTGCTGATCAATCTGCCAGCGCGGCGAATCGTGCAAGTGCAGAATAGCTACGCCGATCTGCGCCGGAGCGATCGAGGCCGGATGCGCCGCAACGGTCGTCCGGTGCCGGTGCTCTTCGCCTACGAATTGCCGGAAGCGTGGAGCATCGTGC
>JADLCW010000149.1 GCA_020847015.1 Thermomicrobiales bacterium
CGCCGTGCTCCAGCGAGTGAACGGCGGACTCGTTGGCGACGGGTCGGTCGTAGATGCCGCAGTTGAGCCAGTAGGGCGGCGGCGCGTGCTCGCCACCGACCGGGGGAACCTCGGCGTACGCGACAGGAACGTCTGGCCCGGTGGTGTGCTGGTTCCCAACGTAGGCGAATGTTTGGACAGCGCTCAAATCGGCAGCCGCCGGCGTCGCGGGCGGCCGCGCGAACGCGCCTCGCCACACCAGCACACCCGCTAGCACCGCAATGACCGCGATGCCCGCCAGCGCCAGCGGACGCCAACCCCGTGTCGCGCTCGCCGCCGGCGCCTTCGGAGCCGCTGCGGCGGGTGGTTGGGCGCCGCGCGGCCGGTGCGCATCCGGCGCGGCGCTCTCCCTGGTCTTGCGTCCCATGGCTTCCGCCTCACTGTCCGACCACCGGCCGGCATCTCGCGGCCGGGATCGTGTCGCTCGTCTCCGGATGTCGCCGCATTTCGCCGGTTCCGGATCGACGTCGCAGCGGCATCTGCGCGAACGCTACACCTCAGTCCCCTGATTCATCCACCAGCCGGGCGAGAGCGGCCAGATCGCGCGCCAGTCGCTCGCGACGATCCTGTGCCGCTTTGCGCGGCGGCGGATTCCGGGCGAGCGCCGCCGTGTGCGTCCGCAACCAATCCGGAATTGCCGACGAGGTCGCGAGATCGGGAAACAACTCATCGGCGACGGCGAGGCTGACCGTCCAGCCGGATAGATCGCGCATCTCGAACAGCCCGGAAACGGCCAGTCGGCGGCCAAATCCGGCCTGCACGATAGCGTCGATCTCCTCCGGGGTCGCAACGCCGGCGGCCACCAGCGCGGCCGCCTCGCGCAGCAGCGCCATTTGCAGCCGATTGCCCACGAATCCCGGCGTCTCCTTGCGGACGACCACCGGTTGTTTGCCCATCCGGGTATAGAGCGCGCGCAGCGTTTCCACCACAGCCGGGTCGGTTTGCGGCCCCGGCACGATCTCCACCAGCGGCATCAGGTGCGGCGGGTGGAAATAGTGGGTGACAACGACTCGCTCCGGCCGAATCGTGCCCTCGGCCAACTGCGACGGCATGAAGGACGACGTATTGCTGGCGAGCACGGCGTGGGCCGGCGCGTGGGCGCTCAGTTCGGCGAAGACGGCCTGCTTGAGGGCCAGATCTTCGAACACTGCCTCGACCACGAGATCGGCGTCGGCGACCGCTGCCGGCAGATTCGGCTCGAACCGCAGCCGCGCCAGCGTCGGCCCCGCCTCGGCGGCCGGCACGAGCCCCGTCTCCACCAGCACATCGAGACTGGCCCGGGTCATCGCCTCGGATCGCGCCAACTGTTCCGATCCCCGATCGTGCAGGGCGACCGGCAAGCCGTGACGCGCGAAATCGAGCGCGATGCCGTGCCCCATCAGCCCCCCGCCGACCACGGCGATCGCATATGGTTCCGTCATGCTCATTTCTCTATCCGCCCCCGCTGCCACACCGCCGGGTTCACGGGTAGCATCTTGCCAAATCTCGCCACCGCCCGGAGCGGCGCGGCGCCGATGGGGCCAGCGACCACCGATCGCGGGGACCCGTCGCAGCAAAGGATTCGGTCATGCAGAGCAGACGACGTCGCGGGGCATGGTGCGGGGCCGCCATGCTGGCGCTGACCCTCGCGCTGGGCGGGGTCGCCGCCGCGCCCGCTCCCCAGGGCAACGTATTGCTGGTCGACAATGAGCGCACCGCCAACCCGAACCTGATTGCGACCGCGCTGACCATCCCCGCCAACTTCAGTCTCGCGCCGCATACACTGGCGCTGCCGCCCGGGTATTCCGCCTCCGTCGTGGCCGCTGGCATCGCCGGGCCGCGCTTCATGGCGTTCGACGCTGAAGGCAATCTGCTGGTCGCCGCTCAGGAGGCGGGAGCCGTCTATCGCTATCCGGCCGGAGCCGGCGTCATCGCGCCGGCTCCGGCCCCGCCGCCCCCGCTCATCTCCGGGCTGAACGCGCCCAGCAACGTCGCCCTCTTCACGGTCGACGGGCAGGACTACCTGTACGTTGGGGAAACGAACCAGGTGGCGCGCTACGCCTACGATGCAAGCGGCCCGGTCGGCTCCCCGGACGTCATCATCCCCAATCTGCCCACCGACGGTCATCTCACCCGCACCGTCGTCTTCGGCCCAGACGGGATGCTCTACCTGTCGGTCGGCTCCTCCTGCAATATCTGCGTGGAACACGATCCTCTGCGGGCCACCATCTCGCGCGCCAACCCGGACGGCAGCGGTCTGAGCGTGATCGCCACCGGGTTGCGCAACGCGGTGGGTCTCGCCTTCGAGCCAGGCACGGATCTCCTCTGGGCGACGGTCAACGAGCGCGACTACCAGGGCGACGAGATTCCACCCGATCTCGTCACGGTCATCACCCCGGGCGCCGATTACGGGTGGCCCATCTGCATCCCGCCCAACGCCACGCCGCAGGAGCCGGGCGACGACTGTTCGCACATCACCCCGCCAACCATCGGCATTCAGGCGCACTCGGCCCCGCTCGGGCTGACCTTCGTCGCCGGCGATCGCGCTCCGCGCGATCTCGCGGGCGATCTGATCGTCGCCCAGCACGGCTCCTGGAATCGGCAGCCGCCCTCGCCGCCGAAGCTGCTGTGGATCGAATTCGACAACGGCGCGCCGATTGCCGCGCGCGACTTCGCCCCCGGCTGGCAGGACGCCAACGGCAACCGCTGGGGCCGCCCGGCCGGCGTCATCATGGCCCCCGACGGCAGCCTGATCGTGTCCGACGATGCGGCCGGGATGCTCTATCGAATCGCGTTGTCCGAGTAGCGCGCCCGCCCCGCGATCGTCGGGGAATCGACCCAGCCGTCACGCGTCGCCAGACGATGTCCAGCCCCGGGCATCGCGTTCCCCGATGCAGATGGCGGATTGGTTCGCTCGCAAGGCCCGCTCCGCACGTCGTCACGACACTGATGCCAGGCCGGCAGGGCCGCGCCGCAGCCATGGCATCCGGAGCGCTTCGTCACGGCGCCGGCGTTATGGTCGCTGGCCGCTGGCGTCATTTCTGTGTGAGGGCGCTCAGGGGTTCCGGTCACGCCCTCCGCCCGGGATCAGCCCGGCCCGGGCCTTGTGAATGGAGAGATAGGCGAAGCGCCCAATGCCAGCCTTTGTGGAGCGCTGGGCGCCTTTCGGCACGATCAACGCCTCTCCCTCGCGCAGCGTCGTCTCGTGGCCGTCGATGACGACCGTCCCTCCCCCCATCACCCCGACCAGCAGCACATCCACTTCGGTGTTGATATGCGCATCGACCCCCTTGCCGGCATTGAACGCGAGCAAGTTGATATTCAGATCCTCGGTCGTCTGCGACCAGACCGCGCCTTGTCCTCGCTGCGACGCCGCCAGCACCGCCAGATCGACCGGCTCGATCGCGTTGTCAGTCGAGTCCGCGTTCCCTCCGCCCATGCCCAACTCCTCTTCGAACAGGTGGGCCCAGCAGGGCGGGTCGCCACCCAGGTCGTCGTACGAGGCCATACGCCGATTCCTTTCCGCGCCGGCTCGCTGCGCGGACGGCGATCCGCACGCCAACTGCCGCCCACGGCGTCTGATGCGCGGCATGCCGCACCATTCATGCGGCCATTTTCGGACATTTCACGGCGGCGTGCCGAAAGACCGATCCACGGCGACCGAACGCGGGGAGCGCCCGAATGGGTCACAATGCCGCGTCGCTCTCCGGGGGTCGGACGAGCACGGGCGGGAGGGGAAGGATACGCATGCAGCAAATCCTGCAGGACGCCGCCATCGAGTTCGTGGGAGCCATCCTCGCCGCTCTCGGGGCGCTGCTGGTGGCCCACTTCACCCTGCGCCGCACGGCGGCCGAGGCCCACGCCGATCGACTGGCCGAAGACCGGACCCGCCGCGCCGAGCGGATCGCGGCCGAGGACGCCTTCCGCCGCCGCGCCCTGGAATCGCTGCTGATCGAGCTGCGGATCGACCGCCGCGCCGTCGACGAGATGACCCGCGACGGGCTCGGATTCTTCGCGCTGCGACGGTCGGCTCTCGATCAGGCGCTGTACTACCTGCCGACCGTGCCGCCCGCGGTGGACGGCGCGTTGCAGGATGCCGGCTTCCGCATCGACAGCTACAACACGGCCCGAGCCGACGACGCCGCCCGGGCCGCCAAGCTGACCGCGGCCATCCCGGCCCTGGAGACCGCCGGCGAGCAACTCGCCGACTACCTCGACGCCGGTGCGCCGCCGTGCGGGCGGTCGCCCTGGGCCGCCGACCAAGCCGCGACGAGCAGGAGCCAGCCGGCGCTCAGGAGACGCGCCGGCTCGGCCGCTCCCGGGCGAGTTCAACCAGGAAGCGCGGCTGCCCGTCCGGGTCGGTGACGCCGAACACGCTGCCGAACGGCGTCTGCCGTAGGGGATGAGTGATCTCGGTGCGGGCGGCGAGTTCGCGCGCGGCGGCCTCGGCGTCGTCGACGAGCCAGTACAGCTCCGGGTTGGCTCCTTCGCTCAAAGCCTCGTCGGAAGCGATGGCGAAGAAGGCGCCGGAGGGGTCCCGAAACTGGACGAACACCGGGTGGTCGCGCTCGACTTCGAGCCCGAGCACCTCCGTGTAGAACCGCTTCGCCGCCGCCACGTCGGCGACGTACTCCAGGGCGAATCCGAATCGCGGGTTGACGGGCATAACCGCTCCTCCAGGTCGTTTGTGATGGGTCGCATTTCGGCCCTCGGAGCAGCCTACACCCACCGGGCGACAGCAGCGTGTCGGAAATTCGCCGTCGCGTTCGCGCCGCTACGGCAGCGTCGGCGCGGCGAACGCGAACGGAATGTCGGCGATGACGGCGTCGAGGGAGCGGGCGCCGCCCAGCCCCGGCTGCGCCCAGATCGGCACGCCGGCCTCCTGCAGCGCCAGCAGATCGCGCTAATGGCGCGGTGACCTCGAAGCGCGCCGCCAATTCGGAGGCGCGCGTCAAGCGCGGGGCGCGCGCCCGCAACTCCTCGACGATGGCGTAGCGGCGGTCGGTGCGGTGCGTGGAGCCGAGCATCGCGGCCGACCCCGTCGACGCGATGTCGGAATTTGGCGCACCGCCCGGCTCCGGCTCACGGCACGGAGAAGGAGATTTCTCCCAACACGCCGTCGATGCGCCAATCATCGCCGTCACGCGCGAAGGTGAAATAGAAGCGCTTGGGCATCGGGATCACTTTGTAGGCGATCGTCACCGTGGCTCCGATGCGTCCGTCCGGCAGCACCCGCACGTTCTCGATACCGAGGATCGCCGCCCGCTCCTCCGGGTTCGCCGGCATCGGCGTGGCGAGCGAATCGTAGGCCGCGCGCCCAAACTGCGCTTGTCGCGACAACAGCGAACCGAGGTAGCGCGGGGTGTAGAGTCCGTATGCGCGCAGCAGCTCGCCGGCGTTGAAGCAGGCCACCAGTTCCCGCACCGTCGCCGTCACCCCGGCCGCGGTCGCCGCATCGGTCGGCTCCCCGGCCGGAACGACATCACGCATCCGCGACGTGCCGGC
>JADLCW010000150.1 GCA_020847015.1 Thermomicrobiales bacterium
CCCACCGATACCGGCTGGATCTCGCCCGATCTGGCCGAGGCGCTGCTGCCCCGCTTCCCGATGGGTCGCCTGGGACGGCCGGAAGATGCCGCCCGGCTGGTCGCCTTTCTTGCCTCGGACGACGCCGAATGGATCACCGGGCAGGTAATCCATTCGGAGGGTGGTTTCTCGCGGACGTAACGCCCGTCGCATCATCACTCGGCGAGCAGATACACCGGGAACCTGTAGTCGGAGGCTTCAGACCCGACAGGAATGAGGTAGCCCTCATTCGGGCTGACGGTGTAACCGCGCTCCGGCGGGGCGTTGATGCCGGTCAACCCGGGCACGTAGAAGCGGGTGTAACCGGGGGCCAATGCGTGCGCATTGAGCAAATATTCGCCGGGCGGCAGATGGCGCCACGCCGTGTGCGCTCCGGCGACCTCGGCATCGGCCAGCGTCCGCGCGTTGGCTCCGCTGCCGATGGTGAAGATTTGGAGATCGGCCCCGCCCGGCAGCGGCCAGCAGGCCGCGGGGTCGAGATCGACAGCCGCGATGCCGGCCGGGCAGGCGAAAATCGTCAACTCGACCGTGCCGAACGTGCTGTCGCCTCTGGCTGCGGGAGCCGGGTGCAGCAGCGCTGCCACCACGACCGCGCCGCTCTCGCCGGGGGTCAGCAGAGCGCCGCCCGAAGCCGACGCGGCTTCACCGGAGCGCAAGGCGAACGACTCTGCCCCGGCACCTTCCACGATGGCGATGCCAGCCGTCACCAGCATGGCGGTCGGCGCATCTGACGCTGGCGCTCGTCCGCGTTCTCCTGCCGCCAACACGTCGCGTGCGAGCACGACTTCATAGAGACCGGGGTCCGGCGTGAATGGCTCGCCAGCGAGCACGGCGCCATCGCCCACGGCGGTCGCGGCCGGCCCGCGCAAGAGTTGCACGAGGTACAGCGTGGCGTCATCCGATACGGGTGCTATGCCGACTCCGCCGCGCGGCGCCGCGATCGCCTCGCCGGGAGCCAGGAACACGAGATCCCCGTCCGGCAGCGTCACTTCGGCGACGCCGGTCGCCCCCAGCAGCAGAGCAGGCGTGCCATCGGGCCGGAGCGGGCCGTTCGCCGGGGGATGCTCGATGCGCCATGCCACCGGCTCGCCCTGCAGTTCGATCGTGCTCTGGGCGATCGTTTGCGCTTCGCGCGGGGCGCCTGGTTGCGCGGCGACGACCGCGGCGCCGAGCGTCAATGCCGCGGCCGCCGCGGCAATGCTTCGCCGCCAGCAGCCCGGTCGCCGGCCAACCCTCATCTGGCATCCCTCCCGCGGTCGGTCGCCGTGCCCGGCTCGGCGCCCATGCTACGATCCCCATGGTACAGCCTTCGACCGCGTCCGCATCCGCTGTGGCGCCTCTGCGGAGCGGTCGTCACTAGCGAGTCCCAGCGGAGGTGCACGTCGACGATGAGCGCGACGACCAACATCGTCCCCGATATTCGCTCCAATGTGTTGGAAACGCTCGGCGGCACGCCGCTGGTCCGGCTCAATGCCGTCGCCGCCGGCATCACTACCCCGGTGGCCGTCAAGCTCGAGTTGCTCAACCCCGGCGGCTCGGTCAAGGATCGCATCGGCGTTCGCATGATCGGGGAGGCCGAGCGCAAGGGCTGGTTGAAACCAGGCGGCACGATTGTGGAGCCGACCAGCGGCAACACCGGTGTTGGTCTGGCGATGGCCGCAGCGGTGCGCGGCTACAAGTGCATCTTCGTGATGCCGGACAAGGTCGCGCCAGAAAAAGTTGCGCTGCTGCGCGCCTATGGAGCTGAAGTCGTCACCACGCCGACCGCGGTCGAGCGTGACGCTCCGGAGAGCTACTACAGCGTGGCCGACCGGCTCACCCGTGAAGTGCCCAACGCCTTTCAGCCGAACCAGTACTTCAACCCGATGAATCCGCGCACCCACTACGAAACGACCGGTCCGGAAATCTGGCGGCAGACCGGGGGGACCATCACCCATTTCGTGGCCGGAGTGGGCACCGGGGGCACGATCTCTGGCACGGCGCGCTACCTCAAGGAGCAAAACCCGGCGGTGCGCGCGATTGGAGTCGATCCTGAGGGGAGCATCTACACCGAGCCGGACAATTTGCATCCCTACAAAGTGGAAGGGGTGGGCGAAGATTTCTGGCCCGGCGCATTCGACCCGTCGCAGGTCGACGAGTGGATCACGGTCAGCGACCGCGACAGCTTCCTGACGGCACGTCGCGTGACGCGCGAGGAGGGGATGCTGATCGGCGGCTCGGGCGGCATGGCCGTGTGGGCGGCGCTGCGACTGGCCGAACGACTCGACGACCCGAAGGCGCTGGTGGTCGTGCTGGCCCCCGACAGCGGACGCGGATATCTCTCCAAAATCTATAACGACGACTGGATGCGCGAGAACGGCTTCCTGTCGCGTTTCACCCATCCGACCCGGATCGGCAGCGTACTGGCGGCTCGCAGCGGCGAAACGCCGAAGATCGTCGCCATCGGCTGCGATCAATCGGTGGCGGAAGCGATCGAATTGCTGCGCGTGCACGATATCTCGCAGTTGCCGGTGCTGCGCGAGAGCGTCTACACGATCGTTGAAAACGGAGGTCGGGTGCCGATCGAGGTGCAGTCGATCGTCGGCAGTCTGCAGGAGCGCGGTCTGCTCGATCACCTGTTCCGCAATCCCGATGTGCTGAGCGCGAAGGTCAGCACCATCATGGACGGCCCCTTTCCGCTGGTGGACGCCAACGAGGAGATCGGACGGGTGGCGCCGATGCTGGCGAC
>JADLCW010000151.1 GCA_020847015.1 Thermomicrobiales bacterium
AACTCGACCGGATCGGCTCCGGCGGCGGCCGCCATCTCATCGAAGAACGACTCCACGGCGAACACGTTGCCCATCGCGCCCAGACTGCGCAACGCCGAAGGGCGCAACCCGAACATATTCAGCCAGTGGACGGTCACCCGGTTGTTCGGGAACACATAGGAGTGCGGGCCGTTGCGGTCGCCGCCGACGAACCCATCATTGGGCACTGGCGCCGGCGGGTCCTTGAGCTGCCCGGCCAGCAGGTTGCCGGCGTCGTTGCCGGGGCGCGTCGAGTGCGTTTGCGTCCACACCCCATAGTCCCAGGCCAGCATGTTGCCCTTGTCGTCCAGGGCGCCCTGCGCCTGCATCACCATCGCCGGGCCTTTCAGCTCGTAGGCGAATTCATCCTGGCGCATCCACTGCACCCGCACCGGTTTCTTCACCGCCTGCGAGAGCAGCGTCGCATCGCCGGCGCAGTCGTCGAAGCCGTTGTGACCGTAGCACCCGGCTCCTTCCACATAGATGACGCGCACCTGCTCCGCTTTCAGCCCCAGCAGTTGGGCCAGCGCCCCCCGCAGGGGATAGACGCCCTGGGTGGATGAGTAGACCGTCGCTCCATCCGGTTTGACATCGGCCACCGCGCAGGAAGGGCCAATCGAGCCGTGCGCCTGGAAGGGATATTCATAGCGCGCCTTGACCACATTCTTCGCGCCCTTGAGCGCCTTGTCCACGTCGCCGGTTCCCTGGAGCACGGCGTCCCTGGCGACCGGCATTTTCAGAATCTGATCGAACAGGGTCGCCTCGTCCAGCATCGGCTCCTGCGCCGACCAGGTCACCTTGAGCTGCTCGGCGGCGCGGATGGCGTTCTCTTCGCGCTCGGCGACGACCCCGACGAAGTTGCCGTTGCGCACCACCTGAACGCCGGGGATATCCTTGACCGACGACTCGTCGATCGACTCGACCGTCGTCCCGATCCCGTCCGGATGTCGGACATACGGCCGCACGATCCGGCCGTGCAGCATGCCGTCCAGTCGCAGATCCTGAATGTAGATCGGAATCCCGAACAACTTGGCGGGGATATCGACCCGCTCCACCGGCTGGCCGACCACCGTGTACTCGGACACCGGCTTCAGCGGGGCCTTGGTTCCCACCTTTTCGTTGAACGGGTCGCTGACCAGATCGCCGTAGGGAACCGACTTCGACGCGTCGTCGGCCACCGAGATGACGCCGTCCTTGACGACCAGCGCATCCGCCGCAACCCCCAACTGCTTGGCGGCCCGGGCGAACAACTCCTGCCGCGCCACCGCCCCCGCCTGTTGCAGAATCGGCCGGGAGGTCTGCAAGGTCTTGCTGCCGGAGGTGTAGCCCTGATCCGGCGTCTGCGCGGTGTCGCCCATGATCACCGTGATGCGGTCGAAGGGAACGGACAACTCCTCCGCCACGATCTGGGAGATGGCGGTCTCGGTGCCGGTGCCGAGCTCCACCTTGCCGCTGAATATCGTGACCGTGCCATCCGGGGCGACCGCCAGCCAGGAATCGACCGCGTTGCCGGAGACATCGTGCGTCTCGACGTTTTCTTCGGTCTGATTCTCGGGAATGGCGATATTCCCCGGTTCGAGCACGGCGACCGGCGTGGCGGCCGGCGCCGGAGTGGCCGCATCCTGGGCGAGCGCGCCGCGCCCGCCGGCGCGAAACGCGGCTCCCAGGCTGAACCAGACCACGAGCGCGCCGGACGTCTTGAGCAGTCCGCGGCGGGTCGCCAATTGCTCCGTCATCTCTGCTGGCCCTTTCATGACGCGGCCTCAGCCGGCACGATCTCCGACGCTTGCCGCACGGCGCGCACGATTCGCAGATGCGTGCCGCACCGACAGAGGTTGCCGGCCAGCGCCTGACGAATCTCGTCGTCCGTGGGGTGCGGGGTGGTGGACAGCAGATCGGCGGCGGTCATGATCATGCCGGAGATGCAATAGCCGCACTGGGCGGCCTGCTCGTCGTGGAACGCCTGCTGCAGCGCCGACGGCGCTTCCGGCGTGCCGAGTCCTTCCAGCGTCGTGACCTTCGCGCCAACCACGTTCGAAACCGGGGTAACGCACGATCGGATCGCCTTGCCGTCGCGCAGCACCGTGCACGCCCCGCATTCCGACAGCCCGCAGCCGAACTTCGGACCGTGCAGCCCGAGTTCGTTGCGTAACACGTAGAGCAGCGGTGTCTCCGGGTCGGCCTCGACCTCGTGCGATTGGCCGTTGACGGTGATCGTCGTTTGCTTCTGGAGCATCACCGAGACATGCCCTTTCCCTGGGCGGCCGACGTGACGTTGCTGGCGCAAAGCGGAGAGCGCGCGCTCCGCCGTCGATCGGACCATGCCGCCGCTGGTCGATCTGGCCTTGCCGCCGCTACGCACGGCGCTTGCCGACGCCAGAACGCATCGGCAGCGCAGGCTACGAACTGTGCCGGAGATGCACGACTTATGAGCCGTTACGCTGCGACAGCGAGAAGGCGGCGTCGCATTCGGATGCATCCGCGGGGGGCGGCACGGAGGCGGCCGGCAGCGCGCGGGGTGGGTGTCAAGCCCGGCATCCGAGGAGATCGAGCAGCGGCCCGGCCGCCGCGCATCGCCGGCGGTCGGCGCTCTGGATGGATTCGGGCCGCGTGGGGCGACACCGCGGCAACGCGGGCGTGGACAAGATCAAGGGCGCGGGCGCAGGCGATCGAGCGGGCGCGGAGCGATGATGCGCGGAAGCGCGCTTCCCGCCCCACGCCGGTGCTGGATGGCGAGGATCGCCACCGCCGGCGCGATGCGATCCGAATCGTAGGCAGCGCGCATCATGCCAAAGCTCCTTCGCGACAGCCGCTGCATTACCGGGCGTTGGGGTACGAGAAGCCGATCCGTCCGCGAACGGGGGCCGCCAGACCCGGGTCCGCGCTGCCTGCGCGGCGCAACGCATAGCTGGCGCGACGATTGGCGGGGGAGAGGGCGGCCGGATCCACGATCAGCCCGATCCGCTGCATGCGCGCTTCCGTCCGGCGTAGAGATTCGATATCGGCACGAAGCTTGGCGTCCATCGCGGTCCTCCTCGGGGCGGTTGTGCGGCGAGCGCCGCTTCATGACCTCAGCGTAGGCGGAGCAGCGCTCAATGCCTGCCGCGCCGAGGACGGACCGTCTGCCAATTCGGGGACAGGAGCGCGCCAGCTCGGGCGGGCGCGAACGATCCCGGATCGGGCCGCCGGCGTTCCCATCGGCGCATCGCCCGCGCCAAGGCAAGCGGACCCGATGCCGGAGGTTGTCGGCCTGCCAGAACCACGCCAATTCGTACGCGAGATCGCGCGACGCAGATGGGGCGCCGGTTAGCGCAGGCGGCGTTCAGCCGGGCGCATCCTCGACGAGTTCGGCGCGCGTCAGCGCGGCGAGGTCGCCTGCCCCGACGCAGAACATCGCCACCCGCAACTCCTCGATCAGCGCCGCCAGCGCCTCATGGGCGGCCTCTTCGGATTCGGCCGCTGCTTTGAGCAGCGGGGAGGCGTACCCGGCAAGACCCGCCCCCAGCGCGACCGCCTTGGCCGCGTCGATGCCGTCGCGCAAGCCGCCGCTGGCGATCAGCGGGAGATGCGGCGCGCCTCTCCGCGCCGCCCGTAAGCTATCCACCGTCGGGATGCCCCAGCCAGCGAACGTGCGACTGACCCGCCGCCGCCGCGTCGTCGGCGCGCGGTGCGCTTCGACCTCGCTCCACGACGTGCCGCCCGCTCCGCCGACATCGATGGCCGCCACCCCCGCGTCGGCCAACTGCCGCGCCACCGGCTCGGAGATGCCCCACCCTACTTCCTTGACCACCACCGGGACGTCCAACACGCGGCATACCCGCGCGATCTTGCCCAGCAAGCCGGAGAAATTCACATTGCCTTCCGGTTGCAGCGCCTCCTGCAGCGGGTTCAGATGCAGCGCCAGCGCGTCCGCTCCGATCATGTCCACCACCCGCCGGCATTCATCGGGGCCATAACCGTAATTGAGCTGCACCGCCCCCAGGTTGGCCAGCAGCAGCACATCCGGGGCGACATCGCGCACCTGGTAGAAGCGCGCCAGCACCGGGTTCTCCACGGCGGCCCGCTGCGAACCGACACCCATCGCGCAACCCAGCGCCTGCGCCGCCCGCGCCAGCCGCCGATTGATCTCCAGCCCTTGTTCCACACCCCCAGTCATGCAGGAGACGAGCAGCGGGGCGCGCAGCGGCCGCCCGAGGAACGTCGCGGCCGGGTTGACCGCGGCGAAATCGAGATCTGGCAAGGCGGCGTGGATGAACCGCAACCGCGCGAAGCCGGTGGATACGCCCTTGGCGCGGACATCTTCTTCCAGATTGATCCGGATGTGCTCGGTCTTGCGGCGCGGGGTCGCGCCGGTCCGCGCAGACTCGTCGTCGCCCGACCGAGCGCCGGCGTCGGACGCGCCACCATCGCTGGGACCGGCCGCGCGGTTCACCCCGCGTCAGCCCGCAGATGGCGCAGGATCAACCCGCAAACGTCGGTGGCGTCGATCGCCGTCGCGTCGAGCAAATCCGTTCGCTCGGTCACGAACAGCGGTCCCGCGCCGGGCGCCGTAGGCAACCCGTGGGAACCGCGCACCAGACGCGCATCGAGCGGAATCACATCCAGCAGATAGCGGAAGCCAAGTTGCTTTTTCGCCAGTGTCAGCGCCACCTTGGCTTTGGGAGCCCTGAGCTCCGGGTCGATGAACAGTTCCACCGGGTCGAACCCGGGTTTGCGGTGGATGTCCACCGTGCGCGCGTAGTCGGGAGCGCGGTCGTCATCCAGCCAGTAGTAGTAGGTAAACCAGGCGTCCGGTTCGGCGAGCGCGACCAGTTCACCGGAGCGCGGGTGATCCAGTCCGCGCGCCCGCTTGCCCTCCGCATCCAGCACCTCGGCCACGCCCTCGGCGTTCTCCACCATGGCGCGCACCTCGGCCATCCGCGATGGATCGTTGACGTGGATGTGGGCGATCTGGTGGTCGGCGACCGCGAAGGCGGCGCAGGTTCCGGCGTCGAGCAGTTCGTGCCCGAGTTCTTCGCGCACCTCGATCAGCCCTGCCTGGCGGAAGAGCCGGTTGAGGTGGATCGGGCGGGAGACCGGCACGATGCCGTACTCCGACAGCACGATCACCTGCGCGCCAGCGGCATGGTAGGCGTCGATCAGATCGCCGCAGACCGCATCCAGCTCGCGCAGATCCTTGGCGATGCGCGGGTCCGCGGGGCCAATCCGCTGCAGGTTGTAGTCGAGGTGGGGCAGGTAGACCAGCGACAGCGTCGGTCGGAAACGCTCCTCCACCCACTTGGCGGCGTTGGCGATCCATTCCGTAGCGCGGATCGACGTATTCGGCCCCCAGAAGTTGAACAGCGGGAACTGACCGAATCGCTCGCTCAGCGCCGGTCGCAACTCCAGCGGCCAGGTGTAGACATCGGGCAGCTTGCGACCGTCGGCGGGGTACATCGGCCTCGGCGTCACCGCGTAGTCGGCCGTGGAGTACATGTTGTACCACCAGAACAAATTGGCGCAGGTGAAGGCCGGGTCCAACTGGCGGGCAATTTCCCACACCTTGGGGCGCTGCACCAGCTTGTTCGACTGCCGCCAGAACTTGATCTCGCACTCGTCGCGGAAGTA
This sequence comes from Thermomicrobiales bacterium, assembly GCA_020847015.1. GTDB lineage: Bacteria > Chloroflexota > Chloroflexia > Thermomicrobiales > UBA6265 > CADCWF01. The sequence goes on from JADLCW010000151.1 coordinate 5,626, forward strand.
CCAGCCGTTGGCGACCACGCCGTGCTCGCTGGGCGTGGTTCCGGTCAGATAGGTCGATTGCGCCGAGCAGGTCACGGCCGGCAGCGTCGGGCTCACCGCCGCCTGCTGACCGGCCCCGGCGAAGGCGCGCAGGCGCGGCGTGTGTTCGCCCAGCAGATCGGGGGTGAGCCCGACGGCGTTGATGACGACGGTGCGCTGCATGCAGTCTCCTCAGGTGCCCTTGACATGACGTTGCAGATAGATGGTCAGCCCCCAGGCGACGAGGGCGACGGCGACGCCGATCCCGGAGCCGGCGAGCCCCAGCGCCAGCGCATCCAGCAAGGCGATGCCGGCGATCAGGTAGCCGACCGCGCGCCCGATGTTGCGGCGATCGGCGCGGTAGACGAACGAAGCGGCGTAGGCGGTCCAGCCGATGAAGAGCGGCGCCAGCGGCCACGCCAGCGGCGGCGGCGACGAGACCGCGAAGGCGATCGCCGGCAGCGCCAGCAGCGCCGCCGGCCAGTAACCGGCCAGCCCCGTGCCCGCTTCCGCCTTGGCGATAGCGGTGAGACCCACCGTGAATCCGAACAGCAGCCCGGCCCACAACAGCAATTGTCCCGAAACGGCGCCGGCCACCGCCAGCCCGGCGGTGACGTAGACGAGTCCGCGCGCCAGCGCCATCACCGCCGGGCTGAGCGGGTTGGTTTTGTGCCACAGATCGTAGACGACGATCACCGCGATCAGCGCCAACCCGCTCAGAAACGGAGCCGGGCCGGCGACCCACAGCAGGATCGCCCCGACCAGAAACAACGCGACGACGCCGGCCAGCGCCTCGCTTCGGGAGACGACGCCGGACGGCAACGGTCGCTCCGGTCGCTGCCGCGCATCGATGGCGTAGTCGCTCAGATCGTTGAGATACATGCCAGCCGTATAAAACAGCACCATCGCCACGGCCACCGCGACCACCGTCGCCTCGGGTCGCAGCGCGCCCATCAGCGCCGCTCCGGCCAGCGCGTCGCTGACCACGGTCGGACTGTTGGAGATGCGCGCCAGCGCGAGGTGCCCGCGCAGGCGGCTGGTCTCCCTCGCGCGGCCGGCGACCGCCGGTTCAGAAGACATCGAGCGCCCAGGCGTACTCGCGCTCGATCGATTCCAGCAGATTCACCTTCAATTCGGGCGGCAGCACGTCCCAGGTGTAGGTTTCGATCTCCAACTGCGGCGTCATTCGCCGCTCGCGGGTCAGCGCCAGCACCCGCCGCAGCTCGTCCTGCGTCGAGGCGAACGTGGCGTAGCGGTCGACGAAAACGGGCACGTGGAAGTGGACGCGCCACTCGGCGGCCTGCACGGCGTCGATGCTCGGCAGCGCGTCGGGCAGATCGGGGAAGCCGACAATGTCGCCGTCGCCGTCGCGCTGGAGCACCTGGTGCAGATAGACCGCATCGGCAAAGGTGGCTAGCGTCCGCGCCGTCGCCTCGCGCGCCGCCGGGTCGATCGTCTCGTCAGACAGATCCACCTTGAGCGCGGAGCTGACCTGCACCTTGCCGACCCCGATGCCGAGCGCGGCGAAGCGATCGAGCACGGCGGCGGGATCCTCGTAGCCGACGGCGACGTGGCAGGCGTCGAAGCAGACGCGCAGATGCTCCAGCAGCCGCGCCCGCGCCTCCGCCACGTCGATGCCCAAAACGGCGGCCAGCTTCGGCGCGCCCTGGGGCAGCAGTCGCCGCTCGTAGAAGTCGGCCAGTTCGCCGCAGGTCCCCAGCACGCCGTCCGGCTCCGGTTCGATGTCGAGGTGGATGACCTGACCGCGCTCGTCGCGCAACCGCGACAGCGCGGCGGCCACCAGCAGCAGATGGTCGATGAACAGATCCCAGGTCGCCTCATCGTTTGGATCGACCCAGGTCTTGTAGGAAAGCGGGCTGGTGGAGATGCCGCCCTCCATCCCTGCCGGCAGCAAGGCCGAGAGGATCTCGACCATGCGCAGGGTGTAGGCGACCCGCTCTTCATCGCGCCAGTCGGGGGAGTGGACGTGCTCCTTCACCACCTGGTTATGGAACGGACCGTAGGGGAAGGCGTTCATGGTCGCGACGTAGAGACCGTGCTCGTCCAGAAACTCCTTGAAGCTGGCCAGACGATCATCTTCCAGCAGTTCGCGACTCTCTGCCCCGGACAGCCGCAACCCCACCGCGAAGGGCGCGTCCGGGGCGAAGCGCGCCTTGAGCGGCAGCGCATAGCGGCGCACGTTGGCCAACACGTCCTCCCAGCCGGTGCTGGGATGGATATTGGTGCAGTACGTCAGATCAAAAAAACCGTCCGACCCAAGGCGCACGTCCGCTCCCCCTCGTTTGCTAGACCAGCGCCGCGGTCGCGGCGCTGCCGCGCGGCTGGCGGAATTTCGGCGACTGACCGAGGAAGGCGATCGGGTTGTCGTAGACAACCGTGCGGATCAGGTCGTCGGCGTGACCGCGACGGCGCATCTCCATGATGAAGCGCGGCACCGCCAGCGGATCGCTCGGTCCCCAGTCGCAGGCCGAGGCGACGCAGATGCGCTCGGTTCCGTACCGCTCGATCATGTCCACGGCGCGGCCGGGCGACGTCTTGGTCACCGGATAGAGGGTCAGCCCGGTCCAGAAGCCGTTGTCGAGGATCATGCCGACGGTATGCTCCTCGGCGTGGTCGACCATCACCCGGCTCGGGGTGACGCGGGAGTCGGCGGCCAGCGTGTCGACGATGACCTTGGTGCCCTTGTACTTGTCCTCGAGGTGGGGAGTGTGAATGTGAATCAACTGGTCGTTGGCGACGGCGAGGTCGACGTGGTCCTTGAAGGTCGCCAGCTCGTTGCGGGTGACCCGGTTGAGTCCGATCTCGCCGATGCCGAGCACGTTGGGGCGGTCGAGGAACTCGGGGATGATCTCCAGCACCTGTCGGGCCAGCTCGCGGTTCTCGCCTTCCTTCGGATTGAGACACAGCCACGTATAGTGGTCGATGCCGTACTGGGCGGCGCGTTTCGGTTCGAAATCGGTCAAATGATCGAAGTAGTCGGCGAACACATCGGCCGAGCGGCGGTCGTAGCCGGCCCAGAAGGCGGGTTCGGTGACCGCCACGCAGCCGGCGAGCGCCATCCTGTCGTAGTCGTCGGTGGAGCGGGAAATCATGTGGGCGTGGATGTCGACGTAGTTCATCAGTGCGTCTCCTGCCCGTTGTTGCCGACGGGGTTGCGAATCGAAGCTCCGTACGCGGCCTTCCGGTCCAGTTCCGGCAGCGGCTCCGTGGTGCGGTCGCTGAGGATCATCTGCACGCGCTCCACGCGACCCGGCTCGTCGGACAGCAGCTCGCGCAGCGTCTGGCGAAACGCGACGTAGCGAAAATCATCCTCGGCGTCCGCAGCGGCGGCGCGGTCGAGGCGATCGAGAAAGGCGGCGATGTCGAGCACCCTGGTGCGCTGCTCCATGAAGTATGCGTCGATCAATTGGCGCTGGGTGAGTAGAGTACTGATGGTGTTTCGAGCCACGGCATGCCTCCTTCAACCGACGATGACGGGTCGCCTCGGTCTTCGCCGAGCAGGGCGATCGCAGCGAGAATCGTCGCCTCGTCCATCGCGTGGACCTCGCGGCCACGCCCGATTCCCTCCAGCAACATGATGGTCAATTGCCCGCCGAGGTGCTCGCGGAACTCGTCCAGCCCAGCCAGCACGGCCCGGCGCCCGCCGGGAACGGGGGTCTCCAGCGCCGGGTGGTAAGTCGGCAGCCCGACCGCGGCGATCAGCGCGAGCACGCGCCGCCAGTCAGCCTCCGGCAGAAGACCGACGAGGCGCGAGTAGGTCGCGTCGAGCGCCAGCCCGACCGCGACCGCCTCGCCGTGGCGCAGCTCGTAGTTGGTGATCTGCTCCAGTTTGTGGGCGGCCCAGTGGCCGAAGTCGAGCGGACGCGACGAACCCATCTCGAAGGGGTCGCCGCTAGTGGCAATGTGTTGCAGGTGCAGCTCGGCGCAGCGGTATACGAGGCGACGCATGGCGGTCATGTCGCGCTCGGCCAGCGCGTCGGCCCGCGCTTCGAGTTCGGTGAAGAACGCGGCGTCCTTCAGCAACGAGACCTTGATCGCCTCGGCGATGCCGGACCGCCAATCACGCTCGTTCAGGGTCTCCAGAAAGGCGAAGTCGTTGAGCACCGCGGAGGGGGGCGCGAAGGTTCCCAGAAAATTCTTCTTGCCAAAGGCGTTGACGCCATTCTTGACGCCGACGCCGGAGTCGTTCTGGGAAAGCACGGTGGTCGGCACGCGAACCAGCCGGATGCCGCGGTGGGCGGTGGCGGCGGCGTAGCCGGCCGCATCGAGCACGGCCCCGCCGCCAATGGCGACCACGTAGCTGTGGCGGTCGATGCCGTGGTCGTGGATGGCCTGCCGGAGCGCGGCGACCGCGGACGGGTCGTTCTTGACCGCCTCCCCACCCGCCACCAGCAGCGGCGGCGCGACCAGTTCGACCGCATCGGAGGCGCGGAGGTAGGCCGCGATCTGCGTCGGCAAGCCCGGCAGCCCGGCGGCGATGCCGCGGTCGAGCACGACCAGCACCTTGGGCGGGGCGGCATCACCGCGATCGGCGGCAAGAACATCGCGGAGCAACGGGTTGTCCAGCGCGAACAGCCCGTCGGTGAAATGGACGGAGTAGCGAAAATCGACCCGCACGTGCTGGTGGATGGGCTGCATCGGGCTCCTCGGGAATTCGGGTCTCGGGCGCGGCGCAAGTTCGCGGTGGGATGCGCTCGGCGCGACCGAACCTACCGGGCGTCGGGCGGGCGCCGGAAGATAGCACAAGTATAACCAGACCATCCTGGGCGGCTGGCGCCAATGCGGATCGCGCGACGAGCAGCGCCGCGCCCCGACTCCGCCCGGCGGCCCGGCCGGTCTTGATGTCGCTGTTTCATCTCATTCTCATGACGTGCATTGTCATGCCAGTCCACGTCGACGTGAGGTCGCGCCCGCGGCGGCGACGATCGCCCGGATGCTCCCACCTCCCGGCGTACGCGGCAGGAGGCGCGCAAAAGCGCCGGCCGCGTGGATTCCGCGATGCGTTGTCCTATCCCGACGAGCCAGCGAACGGTCTGGTGCGCCGACCGCAAGATCGCTGCCGCCACCCTCATCGCCGCCGGCCGGAGCGAATTCGCCCGCCGAGGCCGAGAACGAAGACGCGCCGCACACCCGGCGGCAACCGCCCCGTTGCGCTGCCCCTGCGCCCGCCGTCTCACCGCGATACGATGCCGCAGATGGGGCCGCCGGAGTGGCGGCCGTGCCGAGCGATCGCCAGGGGAAGCTGCATGACCGCCGAAGCATTGCCGGGGTTGCACGTGGTCCGGATCGGCCACGGCGGGCACGAACCGATGCATCCCGCCGGCGACCCGGTTCCGGCGTACGCCGCCTCCGGTTGCTTCGATCTGCTCGGGCCGCCGACCGTCGTCGATCCCGATGCGCCCGCATCGCTGCCCACCGAGCCGGTCGCCGCGCTGGGCGTCATCGGCGGAGCCATCGCTCAGGCCGTCGCCGCCGGAGCGCGAACCGGGCAGCCGGTGCTGGTGGTTGGCGGCAATTGCACCGTCACCCCGGGCATCGTCGGTGGGCTGCAAGCCGCGCACGGAGCCGACGCGCGCATCGGGCTGGTCTGGTTCGACGCCCATGGCGACTTCAACACGCCGCGCACGACATTCACTGGCAGACTCGGCGGCATGCCGGTCGCGGTCGCGGCCGGTCTCGCCTATCCCGCCTGGCGGGAAGCGGCCGGCATGGCGGCCCCGCTGCCGACCGACCGCATCCTGTTCGTGGATGTGCGCAATCTCGACCAGCCGGAAGCGGCGCTGCTGCGCGCGACCGACGCGGTCGTGACCGCCGTGACGCCAGCGGACGATCTGCGGCGCGCCATTGCCGATCTGGCCGCGCGCTGCGACCGGCTCTACCTGCATGTCGACGCCGACGTGCTCGACGCCGCGCTCGTGCCCAACCACCCCACCGTCGAACCCAACGGTCCGGGGCTGGACGACACGCTGGCGGCGATGGACGTGGTGCTGGCGACCGGCAAGGTGGCGGCCTTCGCGCTGGTTTCGGTGTTCGCCGGCGGCGATGGCGGCGACCGCTCGCTGGAGTCGGGTCTGGAACTGCTGCGCGGCGGATTGGAATCGTGGCGGCGGCACGGATGGCCAGGAGCCGCTGCCGGCGCCTCCGGTCGCGTCTGACGGCCGCGCTGGCCGGCGCACGCGCGGGCGGCACTCGGCATCGAGGGGTCGTTCCGCGTCCGCGCGCGGGGGCGAGATCCTTCGCTGCGCTCAGGATGGCACGGGTCGATTCGCGCCATCCTGCGGGCTGATCCCCTCCGCAGCGGGCGAGCGGCCGCCGTCACTCCTCGTGGGCGGCAGCCCGCGCTGACGATCGAGAGGACGCGCCCCACCCCGCGCCATCCTGAACGAAGTGAAGGATGACGCCAGGACGACACGAGGAGGCGCGGGTTGCCCCGCAGCCGTGGCGGCGCGACGCGGGCCGGGGCGCGGAGGGGGACGCGCGCCCGGGAGCATGGTTCTGCGGCCGGCGGGAACGTGCGACACTGCCGGCGCAGATGGCGCTCGGGCGCGGACCACGATGCAGCCCGCGCTGCGCCCACAGTCATGTCCGGAGGGAAGGCGACCGCTCATGAAGATCACCCGCGCCACGACCTATGTCGTCGGCAACCCGTGGAAAAACTGGCTGTTCGTGCGGCTGGACACCGACCAGCCCGGGCTCTACGGCGTCGGCGAGGGAACGCTCAACGCCTTCGCCAAAACGGTCGAGACGGCGATCCACGAACTCGCCCCCCGCTACGAAGGCATGGACCCCTTTCAGGTCGAAACCATCTATCAGCGCATGACCCGCGACGTCTACTCCGATGGCGCCCAGATCCACATGAACGCCACGGCGGCCATCGAAATCGCCTGCTGGGACATCATCGGCAAAGTCACCGGCCGCCCCATCTACGATCTGCTCGGCGGTCGCTACCACGAGAGTCTGCCCGCCTACGCCAACGGTTGGTATCAGGGCGAGCGCACTCCGGAAGCCTTCGCCGAAGGCGCCGCGAAGGTCGTCGCGCGCGGCTACAAGGCGCTCAAGTTCGACCCCTTCGGAGCCGCCTGGCGCGCCATGGATCCCGCCAACCGTCGCCTCTCGCTGGATATCGTCGCGGCGGTGCGGGAGACGGTCGGGCCGGACGTGCAGATCATGATCGAGGGGCACCGCCGCTTCAGCGTAGCCGAAGCGATCTGGATCGGTCAGGGACTCACGCAGTTCGAACCCACCTGGTTCGAGGAGCCGACCGACCACACCAAAATCGACGCCACTGCCGAAGTCGCGCGCCGATTGTCGATCCCGGTTTCGGCCGGTGAGAGCTTCAGCACCACCCACCAGTTCGCAGAACTGCTCAAGTACAACACCGTCCATATCCTGCAGCCGGATCCCAGCACCATGGGCGGCATCTTCCGCACCCGCATGGTTTGCGCGATGGCCGACGCCAACTACGCCATGGTCGCGCCCCACCAGGCGCAAGGCCCCATCTCCACCGCCGTCTGCATCCAGATCGGAGCCTGCACCCCGAACCTGCTGGTGCAGGAGTTGTTCGACGAGTTCAACGTCGGCTGGGAGCACGACATCGTCACCAACCCGGTCGAACAGATCGACGGCCGCATCCAGATTCCCAGCGGCCCCGGTCTGGGCACGGATCTGAACTTCGCCGAACTGGAGAAGCACCCCTACCAGGTCAGCAACTTCCTGCCGCTCTTCGCTCCCGGCTGGGAACGACGCGAGGGCGAGAAACCATCTGCCGCCGGGAGCGACCAGTGAGCCAACCGGATTCGGCCCCGCCAGCGCGCCTCGCCGGCTGCATTCCCATCCTCTGCACGCCCTTCACTGAGAACGGCGCGCTCGATCTGGCCTCGCTGGAGCGGCAGATCGAATGGTTGCTGGAGGCCGGGGCGACCGGGCTGGCCTGCAATGCGATCGCCTCCGAGGGGTACAAGCTGACCGAGGCGGAGCGCGACGCCGTCGTTGCGGCGACAGTCGCGGCGGCGGCCGGGCGAGTTCCGGTGGTCGTCGCCGCCGATGGCCCCGGGTTCGAACCAGCGGTGGATCGCGCTTGCCGCGCCGCTCGCGCCGGAGCCGCCGCGCTGATGGCGTTGCCGCCCTATTTCGTCAAACCCGATACCGCGGCGCTGCTCGAATATTACCGGCGGATCGGCGCGGAATCCGGTCTGCCGCTGATCGTGCAGGATGCGCCGCAACTGACCGGCGTCGCCATGGGACCGGAGTTGTGGGCGCGCATGGCCGAGGCGATTCCCGAATTCGTCTCGGTGAAAGTGGAGGGCACGCCGCAGGGCGCGACCATCTCCGCCGTGCGCCAGCTCTGCGGCGACCGGCTGACGGTGTTCTGCGGTTGGGGCGGGTTGAGCGTGCTGGACGCGCTGGAGCGCGGCGCGGTCGGTTCCATGCCGGCTCCGAATCTGACGCGGGAGTTCGTCGCTATCCAGCAGCGTTGGGATGCCGGCGATCGCCGCGCCGCCGAGCGCGTTTTCGCCGCCGCCCTGCCGTTCGTGCTGTGGACCATGCAGTCGGTCGATTTTTCGGTGGCGGCGGCCAAGGAAGAGTTTCGCCGCCGAGGCATCTTCACCACGAATCTGCAGCGCGGCCCGGCGCTCGCGCTGGACGCCGTTTCGCGGGGACAACTCGACCGCTTTCTGGACGCGCGGCTGGCGGCCGCCTGACGGCGCGCCCGGATGGGCCGAGGTCGACGCGGCCCGGCGCGTTGCCGGTCCGCCTGCCATGGTGGACACGGTGTCAGTCGGCGGCGGCGGGCGCGGGTGCGTCGGCGGCGCGCTCGCGGACCGCGGAGCGGCGGTAGAGCGCGGCAGCCGGCGCGAGCACGGCGGCCGAGCCGAGCAGGGCGGCCCGGAGCGACACCGCGCTGCCGACCCAGCCGAGCGCCGGGCCGCCGACCACCTGGCCAATGGAGTTGGCTTGGCTGGCGATCGAGATCGCCGTCGCCCGTGTGTCCGAATCCAGGTTGCGGTTCAACCAGGCGTCCTGCACCGGTCCTGCGATAGTGCGGATCACGCCGCGCGCCCACAGCATCGCGAACGCCAGCCAGAGGTTGCCGGCCAGAGCGAAGCCGAGCACGACCGCGGCGTCGACCGCGGCGAAGCCGGCGAGCAACCGCGCCGGGGAACCCGCGCCGAGCGCGCGCGACTCCGCGCGCCGGAACATCTCCGAGGCCGCCAGCCCGATCAGCGAACCGACGACGCCGCTCAGCCCGAGCCAGAACACGGGACTGTTGGTCCCCCACAGGGTCGGGAAGGCGAAGCGCTCGATCACCGATGGGGTGCAAAGGCGATCGACGGCCTCGCTGCCGAGCCCGACCACGAGGCTGGCGGCGACGACCGTGCGAACCACCGGCCGCGCCGCGGCCAATCGGAACCCCTCGCGCGCGGTGTCTCGCATGTGCCCGAAGGTGGAGCGCTCGGCCACCGGGGTGGGACGCATGCGACGCTCCGGCATGACCAGCGTGAGGATCCCCGTCAGCGCCAGCATGCCGATCCCGGCGAGGATCAGCGGAAGCTGCATCCGGACAACCCCGAGCGCCGTCCCCAGCAGCGTGCCGATCAGGCCGCCGGCCAGCGATGCCTGCTGGCCCCGCAGAAAGACCGACCCCACCACCGCCTCCCCGACCTCGTCGGTGACCCAAGCCTCGGTGGCCCCGCTCGTGAAGGTATAGCCGACGCCCCAGAACACCTGACCGGCGAGAGCGGCCCAGAAGGCGGGGATCGCCCCTTGCAGCAGGTAGGAGCCGCCGATCAGCACGAAGCCGATCAGGATCGAGCGGCGGCGACTATAGACGTCGGCGACGACGCCGGTGGGGATCTCGAACAGAAAGCAGGTTGCCTCCATAACGGTCCCGACCAGCACCATCTGCAGCGGATCGAGTCCGACGACGGTGACCTGGTAGACCAGCATGACGGTGAAGAAGAGCGAGCCGCAGACGGCCTGGCCCGCCATGAGGACCAGGTAGATCGGCGTCGGCGCGGCGGACCGGCGGAACAGGTGGGAGAGCGACACGGGCATGCTTCTCCAGAACACGGACGGCACGACGAAAACCCCGCCGCGAATCGGGCGAGGTCAGCGCAAGCGCGCGTCACGTGGGGGAGAACCGTGTCGTCGAGGGCGCCCCGGTGCGGAGCGCGGCTGGGTCAGCCGAGGAGGACGCGGCGTGTCCGTCGGGCGCGCGAGGTCGTGGTTACTGCCATTGGTGCGCTCCTTCGGAACGAAGCGGGCCATCGGCGCGCAGATCGCATCGCCGACCGCACTACGATAGGGACCGATGCTCGGCGCGTCAACCCCGGTTTCCGAATCGGCCGCCGACCGTACGACACCCGGTCGGGCGTCCCGAACGGCGGTGGACTCAGTCCGTCGGTCACGCCCCGTGGTCGCGACCGGCCGCCGCGCGTTCGTCGATAATCGGGGCGTGGAGTGGCCGGCTCGCCCCGATACCGATTCGTCCGCTCCAGCGTCTTATCGGGTAGAACTGTCCCCTGCGCCGCCGATGCACGACATCGGGAGTCGCCCGAATCGGGAGTTGCCCATGATCGCCGCCCGCCCTCATCTGTCGCGCCGCGCTCTCGTGGCGGCAGCCGCGTTCCTGGCCGTTCCCGCAATCGCGCGTGGCGGCCAGCCGGCTGCCGCTCAGGATGAAGTCGCGCTGGCCACCCCCAGCGTGCCGAGCACGCTGCCCATCGTCTCGACCAGTCCGGGCGAAATGCCAACCACCGGCGGTCGCCGTCCCGGACCTGCCGGAGCCAACCCGCTCGGTGTGCGGGCAGCGCCGGGCGTCGCTCCCACCGGGTTGAGCATCGCCGCCATCGAGGTCGATGCCGATATCGAAGCCCTGCGGGTCGTGGATGGCACGATGCCCGATCCGACTGGCCCCTGGGTAGTGGCCTGGTATGAAAATCTCGGCGCGCTCGGCGGTCTGGGCAATGTGGTGATGGCCGGGCATATCGACTACTGGAATGTCGGCCCCAGCGTCTTCTTCGACCTCGCCAACGTGCAGCCGGGCGACGTCATCGACGTGTTCGGCGACGACGGCGCAACCTATGACTACGCCGTGGAGTGGGTCCGCCAGTACGACGCCGCCAACGCGCCGATCCCCGATCTGGTCGGTCCCACCGGGCAGGAAAGTCTGACCCTGTTCACGTGCGGCGGCGTTTTCGACTACCAGAACGGGCGCTACCTGCAGCGCACGGTGGTGCGCGCCAATCGCGTCTGACCTCGCTCCGCGCAATTTCCCGGCGGGACGCAAGAGCCGGCGCCATTTACGACTCGCGCTCATCCAAACGAAGGCGGATCGTGAAATTGTCGGCGCGCAACTCGTCCAGCGTGTAGGGAACCGGAGGACGGTCGCTGATGCGCAGCACGTAGTCGTTGCTCTCCGGGAGTTCGGCAATGGCGAAGGGAAAGACGCAGATGCTGTCGTCGGAGGTCGGTTCGCCCAACCCGAGCGTCGTCTGCGCCAACTGCTTGCCGCTCCCGTTCTCCATCACCACCGAGGCGCCGCCGATGATGTCGGCATAGCCGCCGGCGCCCTTGCAGGCTGGCGCGCCGTCCTGTTGCCCGACGACCATGCTGCTGGAGATCAGCGTCACTTGCCCGTTCAAGCTGTGCGTCGCCCCGCCGCCGCACCCGACCACCAGCAGCACGACGGCGCTGACCCCCAGAATCGCAATCTTTCGCATGCTCGTTCCCCCAGGTCGCATTCAACGCCGCGCGACCGGCCCCGCGATCGTCCATCGTCAGTTTCGGCTGAATGCGCCCTGACCGCATTCCATCCGGGTCGATTTCACCAGTTTGACGCCTTCATCGCAGCCCGCATGCCGCATTGTCGACCGCCACCGGAACGCATGGCGCCCGGACGCTGCGAACCGGCATCATTCTGGCAGCCACGCCGCTCCACGGAGTTTCGCCCATGACCGACATCGATCCGGACACCTCGCCGGCGTCCACCGCGCCAATCGTGACGCGACGAGCGCGCCCAGACGAGCTGGCCGCCATCGCCCCCATTTTCCGTCATGCCGATCGTGATTACGCGGACCTGCCGGACGGCGCGCCCAATGCCGCGGCGGTGGATGCCGCGGCGCTCGCCGATCTGCGGGTGCTGGCCGCGCACCCCGACGGCGTGTGGGTCGCCGAGCGCGACGGCAGTGTCGTGGGGTTCGCCGCTGCCGCGATTCGCGGGCGGCTGTGGCATTTGGCCTATCTGTTCGTAGAGCCGACGGCCCAGGGGCATGGCGTCGGCGGAGCGTTGGCGCAGGCCATCCACACCGCCGGCGCCGCCGCCGGGTGCGATGTCTTCACGACCGAACCCTCGGCCGACGACCGCGCATTGCGCTGCTATTTCCGGCTGGGAATGTTGCCGCGTCCGCCAGCGGCGCTGTTGCGAGCTCGCTCGCCGTTGTTTCCCCCGCTGCTCCGGGACGACGGACTGGAGGCGATGCCGCTCGCCGCCGACGACGACAGTCAGCTCGAAACCCTCGGCGATCTCGATGCGCTGACGCGAGGCGGTCGTCGACCTGAGGATCTGCGCCGTTGGCTGCGCGACGGCGGGCGCGGCGCCCTGCTGCTGCGGCGCGAGACGGGTGCGCCGGCCGGCTACGCGGTGGCGCGCCCGGTGGATGCTGGCGTGTGGCGGCTGGGACCGGTTGCCGCCGTCGATGCCGCCGCGTTCGCGCTCGTGCTGGAACGAGCGCTGGCGATGGCGGGGTCGGTTCCCGCGCCGCACGCGATCTGGTTGGCGGACGTGCCCGGTGAGAACCATGGCGCGCTGCGCCGACTGCTGGCGGCGGGTTTTGCCCCGATCCGGTTGGCGCCGCTGCTGGCCAGCGGTCCGACTGGCCGGTGGGACGCCTACCTGTTCGGGGATCTGGACGTCCTCTAGCGGCGGCCGTTCGCCCGCGCGCTGAGGAATCGTGGACCGGGCGGGATCGCCGGCCAGGTTCGGCGCGCTCACCAGCGGACGGTGCGCGGCGCATCGCTGAGGGTTGCCGGTCGCCGGACAACGAGCGGTCAGGGCGCCCGGGGTGGCATTGACGCGCAACGCGGCAGATTTGCCGTGAGTTGGGCCGGCGAGGTTGACGAGCGGAACGACGATGTCGCGAGGACGCAGCCGTCGCCATTTTGGATGTGCGCTGGGCGCGACGGGCGGTAAGCGCGCCAGCCGCCGGCATGGCCTCCCGATGGATCATATGAACGCCGCCCAGGATGAGCGGTTCGCATGGGGTCAGCCGGCGCGCCGCGCGGGTCACATTCGTCATGCATTCATCATGCGCCTCGTTCAACCAGCGCGAACGGGCGCGCAATTCCTGAACCGACCCCCGGGGCTTGGCGACAATCCGGGCGCATCCGTCGCGCTCCGCGCAAGGGACTCCGCGCGGTTGGCGCTCCCATGGCCGGCGTGACCGCCGGCCGCGTCCCCGGATGGGGTTGGCCCGGCGGCGGGCGCCCGCTACGATTCCAGCCGCGCCAAGTACGGGTGGTTCGCACCGGAGCCGACATCATGGGGCAGCACGTTGGAACGTGGTGGCGGCGGCTCGCCGCGGCGGAGCCGCCGCCGTGGCGCGACCGCCGCTACGGGTTCGCCACCACCGTCATCGCGCTCGCGACGGCGGCGATGGCCGCGCTGCACTCCAGTCTCGGCCTGCTCAACGTGCTGCTGCTGTACCTGCTGCTCTCGTTCACCGTGGCGCTGGCGACCGGGCCGGGTCCAGCCGCCTGGACGGCCGTTCTCGGGTTCCTCGCCTTCGATTTTTTCTTCATCCCCCACTACCAATCGCTCTCGGTTGCCCGCAGCGAATACGCGGCGATCCTGTTCGCCTATCTTGGGGTGGCCATCGTCACCGGCCAACTCGTCGCTCGGGTGCGCACCCGAACCGAAGCGGCGGAACGGGAACGGCGCCGCACCGCTTTGCTGTACGAACTGAACCGCGCGCTCGTAGGCGGCGTCACCCTGGACGCCATTCTCGATCGCATCGTGGAGCGCGTGGTCCACGTCTACGGAGCCGCGGGGGCCCGCATCCTGCTGCCTGACGGCGATGTCCTCGCGGTCCGCGCGGTGCATCCCGCCAGCGCCGGCGCCGCGATCGACGCGGCCGATCTCGCCATCGCCGAGCAGGTGCGGCGCGGCAACCCGGCGGCCGCACTGACGCATGGGTCGCACCGGCGCGACGAACCGGACACGCTGTTCATCCCGATCGCCAGCCCCGGGCAGATCGCGGGGGTGTTGCAGGTGTGGGGCCGGCCTCGCAGCGAGCGCTTCCGGCCGGACGACGAGACGCTGCTGATCAGCTTCGCCGGTCAGGCCGCGCTCGCCCTGGAGCGTGCCCGCCTCACCGACGAGGCCGCCCACGCGGCCGCGCTGGCGCGCTCGGACGAGCTCAAGTCCGCGCTCCTGTCGGCGGTTTCGCACGATCTGCGGACACCGCTGGCCTCGATCAAGGCGTCGGTGACGGCGCTCATGGACGACTCGGTGACGTGGGGAGCGGACGTCCAGCGGGAGTTCCTGGAGGCGATCGACGAGGAGACCGATCGCCTCACCCTGGTCGTCGGCAACTTGCTCGACCTGTCGCGCATCGAGGGCGGCGCGCTGCGGCCCGAGCGCGAATGGTACGACGTGGCCGAATTGGTCGAGGACGTGCTGATGCGAATGACCAACCGCGCCAGCGATCACCGGCTGACGGCCACGGTCGAGCCGGGACTGCCGCTGCTGCGCTTCGACTACGTGGAAATCTCGCAGGTGCTCGTCAACCTGGTCGAGAATGCTCTGAAATACACCCCGCCCGGAACATCGATCGCGATCCTGGCGCGACTGGTTCCCGGGGCAGTGGAGTTGGGCGTGCACGATGCCGGCCCCGGCATCGCCGCCCACCACCAGCACCGCCTGTTCGAGAAGTTCTATCGCAGCGGGGCGCCGGACGGCATCGGCGGGTCCGGTATTGGACTGGCGATCTGCAAGGGGCTGGTGGAGGCTCATGGCGGCGAAATACTGGTGCGCAGCGCACCCGGAGCCGGCACGTCGGTGTTGTTCACCCTGCCGCTGGACACGCCCGATGCGCCGGTTGCCGCCGACGCTGGCGCCGCGGCTACGGCGCGATGAGCGGCGGGCGGATCGAACCGGCGCGGAATCCGACTGTAGGCGCAGGGTAGACCGGGTTCCGGCAAGGAGTATTGGATTTTTTCTAACAATATCCTAACGATACACCCCCTCGATTCTTGCAAGTAATTAACGCGAGTTCTGGTAGCGTGCGGGTTCATGGCCCCGGCACGCCATCTTCATGAGGTTGTTGCCCGCTGGCTCGTCCGCACTGAGGATTCCGACGATGGCTTTTCCGCCCCCGGAACTCGAGATATTGCCACGCTTGGCCACGGTCGACCCCGCAATCCGGGAGGCGAGACGTCTCGCCGATATCGACCCGCGCCGCGCGCACGCGGCTCCCGCCCCGTGGGAACAGATGCTCGGCCGGCAGCGGGTCGGGTCCTACGGATTAGCGATGTTCTCGGTTCTTCCTGCGCCCCGGTGGCGAAGCCAACCGCGCATTCGTCGGCGAGGCCGGGTCCCAGACGACACGGACCGCGTGCGCCGCCGCGAGCGAGCGGTCGCGGGTCCGCCAGGCAACCCATGCGCCGCACAGACCTGCCCGCGTCCACCCGAAGCTCTCCCGGTCCACCGCCAATGCGTGGCGATGAGCGCGGCGGCGGCATGAGCGGACAGCGGATTCTGGTGGTTGACGACGAGCCGCAGATTCGCCGGGCCTTGCGTGCGGCGCTTGCCGGGCACGGCTACGACGTCGAGGTCGCGGCCGACGGCGAGGCGGCGCTGATTGCCTTGGCGACCTGGGCGCCGGACGTGATTG
>JADLCW010000152.1 GCA_020847015.1 Thermomicrobiales bacterium
GCCGTCTCCCCTCCCCGGGCGGGGCCAGGTGTGCCATGCTCCCGGGGACGAGCGATGGGCAGCGCGGGAGGTGGACGATGACGCTCCAGGTGATCGGCGCCGGGTTCGGACGAACCGGCGCCTACTCCCTGAAAGCGGCGCTGGAGCGACTGGGGTTCGATCCCTGCGAGCATATGATCGACCTTTTCGCCCATCCGGAGCGCTTCGCGCTGTGGCTGCAGGCCGCCGAGCAAAAGCAGCGCGGCGGGGCCATCGATTGGGACCTGCTGTTTGCCGACTATCGCGCCACCGTTGATTGGCCCGGAGCCTACTTCTGGCGCGAGCTGGCGCGAGCCTACCCCAACGCCAAGGTAATCCTGACTGTGCGCGACCCTGAGCGCTGGTATGACAGCGCCGCCCACACTATCTTTCGGGTGCGGCGCGCGCTCGGCTCCGGCCCCATCGCGCAGGCGCTGCAGGGCGCGGTCGGGGCCGTCAGTCCCAACGCGGCCGATGGGTTGCGGATGGTTGAGGAGACGATCTGGCAGGGAACGTTCGACGGTCGCTTTGGCGACCGCCGGCACGCCATTGCCGTCTACGAAGCGCACAATGCCGCTGTCGAGCGCACGATCGCTCCCGACCGGCTGCTCGTCTACAACGTTGGCGAGGGGTGGGAGCCGCTGTGCCGCTTCCTCGGCGTGCCCGTGCCGGACGAACCCTTCCCGCACCTCAACGACGCGGCGGAGTTCGAGCGACTGGTGCGCCAGCAACTTGCGCCAGTGGCGGCTGTCGTCGCGGCCGGCGCGGTGCTGACTGCCGGTGCGCTGGCGGCGCTGCTGCGGGCCGCGGCGCGTCGCGCCGCGTCGTCTGGAGGTGCACAGGCTGCATCCACCCGTCGGGCTAGGGCGCCGAAGGGCGGGTCAGGTCGCTGAGGCGAGCGCGCTGCGTGCCGTCGGCGTTGAAATTTTCTGGAGCCAGCCATTCGGCGAAGGCGGCGCGCAGGCGCGGCCACTCCTCGTCCAGAATGGAGAACCAGGCGGTGTCGCGGTTGTGGCCCTTCACGACCCGGTGGTTGAAGAACACGCCCTCGTGCCGGTACCCCAGGCGCGCCGCCGCGCGCCGCGAGGCCGCGTTGGCCGCGTCGCATTTCCACTCCATGCGGCGGTACCCCAGATCGTCCAGCGCGTGGGTCAGCAGGAGATAGAGCGCCTCGGTGGCGACCGGGGTGCGCTGCAGGCGCGGGCTGAACCAGAGATGGCCGATCTCGATCGAACCGTGCTCCGGCGCGATCGACATCAGCGAGGCGACGCCGACCGCTTGCCCACTGGCGCGATCCACCACGGCGAAGAAGAGCGGATCGTCCGCTGTCGCCTGCGCGGTCAACCAGGCAGCGTGCGCCTCGGCGGAGGGGAACGGGCCGTAGGGCAGGTAATCCCAGGTGCGCCGCGCCGCCTCATCGGCATGACCCAATGCGTACAAGTCCGCCGCATGGGCGGTCGGATCCAACGGTTCCAGTCGCGCCCAGCGTCCCTCGTGCACGATATGTTGCGGACGCGGACGCGGCATCTCCTGGTCGACCGGCTGCTTGCCGGGCGCGCGGTCGCGGATCGGTTCGGCGGGGGCGGACATGGGCGATGCTCCAGATGAACGACGGTGGACGCGGATCGGATTGTCGCAACCGGCCGCGCGCCCGGCAACGACGCGTGGTCCGCGCCGGGCGCCTTCGGTAGGATGAGCCGACCGGTTGGCGCGCGGATGGGCGGGAAGGGTGAGTTGGGCATGGGAGAGACGGGACGGATCACGCTGGAACGGATCGAGGCGGCGGCCGAGGCTATCGACCCGGTGTTCCGCAACACTCCGCAGTTTGTCTGCGAACCGCTGAGCAAAGCGCTGGGGGTGCGCCTCGCGCTCAAGGTGGAAACCGTTAACCCGCTGCGCTCTTTCAAGGGGCGGGGAGCCAGTTGGTTGTTGGCCACGATGGCCGAGTCGGAACCGTTGATGTGCGCCTCGGCGGGCAACTTTGGGCAGGCGATGGCCTATGCCTGTCGCCCGCGCAACGTGCCGCTCACCGTTTACGCCGCGACGGCCGCCAACCCGCTCAAGCTGGAGCGGATGCGGGCGATGGGAGCCACGGTGGTGCTGCACGGCGAGGACTTCGACGCCGCCAAGACCGAGGGGCGGCGCGTGGCGGCCGCGCGCGGGGTGCGCTTCGTGGAGGACGGCGTGGACCCGGAGCCGAGCGAAGGCGCCGGCTCCATCGGGTTGGAGCTGCTCGACTTCTCGGAGCCGCTGGATGCCATCGTGATCCCGCTCGGCAACGGAGCGCTGCTGGCCGGGGTGGCGACGGTGCTGAAGGCGCGTCGGCCCGAACTACGCATTGTCGCCGCGCAGGCGATGGGCGCTCCGGCGATGACCGAATCGCTGCGGCGCGGCGAACTCGTCGTCCACGATCGGATCGACACCATCGCCGACGGCATCGGCATTCGGGAACCGGCTCCCGAGGCGCTGGCCGATCTGCGTGGATTGGTCGACGAGTGCCTGCTGACGAGCGACGAGGCGATGATCCGCGCCATGCGGCTGCTGCACGTGCACGCCGGCATCGTCGCCGAGCCGTCGGGCGCGGCGGGCATTGCCGTTGTGCTGGAGCGCCCCGATCAGTTCGCCGGCCAGCGGGTGGCGACCATCGTTGGCGGTGGCAACCTGACGCCGGAGCAGATGGAGCGATGGCTCGCGTGAGTCAGAAGTCACGAGAGGCGATTCGGGGAGCCAGGTAATTGAGGCGGTCGTGGGTTGCCACCGACGGCCGGCGCATTGGTTCAAGGTCTACTCGTGACTCGCGGCTCGTTCACAACGACGTACCCGGCGCAGCCTCGCCCTGACCCGCGTCGGCGCCCGGTTGGACCGGATTGCTGTTGCTCCGGCTGGCTTGTGTTTCCTCGGCCGCCGCACCGCCTACTGCTTCCTTGGCATCCTCGGCGGCTCCGGAGATCTGCGCCAGCACCCCTGGGTCCAGCTTGGCCACCACCACGCCGGCGGCCACCGCGCACATCGCCGCCATCCCTACTTGTTTTGGCA
>JADLCW010000153.1 GCA_020847015.1 Thermomicrobiales bacterium
CGCGCCCTACTACCCGACGATGATTCAGCGCTGCTCGAACGAATTCATGACTCGCTTCGATTGCGGCGCCGACGACTACTACAACGCGGCGCCCCGGGCCGGATCGTACCTGGCGACGCACTGGAACGCCGCCAACAACGTGTTCCTGTACGGTGTGGAACAGCAGCCGCCCGCCGCCCGCGCCAATCTGACCGCGCGACCGCAGCGAGCGCGCGCCAAACGCGCTATCACGATCGAACTGCGCGGGTTCGCTCCCGAGGAGCAGACGACGGTGCGCTGGCAGGCGGCGGGAGTGGTCCGCACCGTGACCACGTCGGCGGCGGGCGCGGCGTCACTCCGGTTCGCCATGCCGGCCAAAACCAAACGCGGCCGCAGCACAATCGTCGCGACCGGCTCGGCAGGTTCGCGCGCCACGACAACCGTGCAGGTGAAAGGCCGCCGGTAGCAGCCGCTCGACCGCCGCACCCCAACGCCCCCGGGGACGCCGCAGCGCCCGGGTCGGCCGCCCGGGCGCTCATCCGTGTCGCTGTCGATCGCCGCCTGCCGATGCTGGCGGCGCCTACGGCTCCGGCAAATCCGGCGTCGGCGCGTTGTTTTCCGCATCCCGGCAGCTTTGGGCCTTGCAGTTCGCAAGCGCCTCCACTCCCTGCTGGAGCTCCTCTTTCAAATCCCCGGAGGCGAAGTTGTAGAGATTCGTCAAGCTATCGGGGTCCGTCTCCAAGTCATAGAGTTCATGCTCGCCGGTCGTCGAATACTCGACGTAGAGCATGTCCTCCGTGCGCAGCGCCTTGTAATCCGGCGGCAACGGCCCGTGGGCCGCGAGCGACCGCAGATCCCCGTCCCAAGCCAGCGTCTTCTTCCCCGGGAATTGCCAATACTCGATCAAGGCGCCGGTACGCCACTGCCCCGGGTCCTCGCCGCGAAGCAAGGGCACGATCGAGCGGCCATCCACCCAGCCCGGGGTTTTGGCGCCACCGAGCGCGGCAATGGTCGGCCCGATGTCGGTGTTGAGCACGATCCGGTTCTCCTGCACGCCGCGCTGCACGCCAGGCCCGGAAATGATCAGCGGCACCCGGATCGACTCGGTGTAGGCGGACTGCTTGCCTTCCACATTGTGGGCGCCGGCCAGCCAGCCGTTGTCGGAGGTGAAGATGATGTAGGTGTTGTTCGCCTGCCCGGTCTTGCGCAAGGTCTTCTGGAGTTGACCGAGCATCGTATCTACCGACATCAGCGTCTGCAAGCGCTTGCGGTAGTCGCTGTCGATCTTGGCGGCGCGCGCGTCCGTCATCCCCGGCCAGCCTTGCACCCATGCCGGTGGATCGGACGGCTTGACGCCGAACGCGGAGGTGCGCGGAGCCAGGACGCCGGCGAACAAGTTGCGGAACCGGGCTTCTGGAACCAGCGGCGTATGGGCAGCCTGCGTGGAGATCTGGATGAAGAAGGGCTGTTTAGCCTTGGCCGAAGCGACGATGAAATTATTCGCCTTCTTGCCCAGTACGCGGGTCGTGTAGTTGGACGACTTCTTCGCCTTTTTGCCTCTTTTTCCCTTGCTGGCTCCGAAGTTCACCGCCTTGCCATTGACGTTCAGGGTGAAGTTCACGTAGTGGCCGCGCTTGATGGCGGCCCAGTCGTTCCAGCCCTTGGGCATCCAGCGATCGCTCACGCCCTGCGGGTAGGCATTGAGAAACTTGCCATAGAAACCAGTGCGATACCCGGCTTGCTGCATCCAGGTGGCGACGGTCGAGCGGTCGAGATTCAGCTTGTGGAACTGCGGAAACGCACCGCCCGGGGAGGCGTTGTAGCGCACATTGTGGTTGTGCACGTACTGCCCGCGCAGGAATGTAACGCGAGACGGACAGCAGATCGGCGTCGTCGCCAAGAAATTCGAAAAGCTCACTCCCTGCGCCGCCAACTGCTGCACCCGGGGCAAATACTGAATCGAATCGTAATCCTGATCGTCGGTCAGGATCAGGATGATGTTCGGCTTGTTGCTCCGCGGCTTCGGTGCGCCGAAAACCGCCGCCATCGGCAGCGCCATGCCGAGCGCCAGCAGCGCCGTCAGCAGGATGAGTCCGCCGCGAAATCCACGTTGCCCCTGGCTCATGTGGCTCCTTTCAGACCGCGCCCGCTGATCCCGGCGCTGTGCGCTCACCGGTCAGCCGGTTCCAATCGTGGTGGGATGCGCTACGGGCATGCCTTGCCCCGACAGGTTTTCGCATCATTCAGTCGCTCCGCCAGGCGATCCGCATCCACCTCGGCAAGCGTCGGCGTGTGCCCGCTCCAGTCGGCGAGACGATTAGTTAATTCGTACGGATCGGGATCATACTCGTAGTACTCACGCTCGTCGGTATCGTATTCAACATAGAGCCAAGTTTTGCCGCGCAGCGCGCGCCATCCTGGTCGGCTATTGGACCATCCTTCGAGCAGCATCTCTTCGCGGCTCCAGTCATCCAGCAGATTCCGGCCATCGACCCCGGGGAAGCCGATCCCGGCGGCAGCGGCGATCGTCGGCGCAATGTCGATGTTGGCGACGATCCGGTCGTCCGTCCCACTGGCGGCGAACCTTGGCCCCCAGGCGAGCATGGGCACACAGACCGAACTCGCGTAGGGAACGCCCTTGTCGAGGATGCGGTGTTCGCCGCGCATCCAGCCGTTGTCGCTCAGGACGAACAAATAGGTATTGTCGAGCCGACCCGTGGTTCGCAACCGGTTCACCACCGCCGCGATAGCCTGATCGACGGAGCGCAGCGTGCCGAGCCGCAACTGCTCGTCCTTGTCGAGCGCGTCCCGCGGAATCGGCGCGAGTTGCCGCACCCACTCAGGCTTGCCGCTCAGAACCGTATCGTCCTCGCTGAGCGACGGGATAGCGCGGTCGACCGCGACGCCCGCGAAGGCATTGCGATCTCGCGGTGCGGGAGTGGCTGGCGAATGCGGAGCCTTGAAATTCATGTTGAGCAACAGTGGCGTGTCTCTGGGCGTCGTACTGATGAAGCGCACCGCTTTGCTACGCATGTAGTCGGTCAGATAGCGCCGGCCGCGGTATTTCCGTAATTTTCCGTTCTCGACGACCGAAAAGTTGACGTAGCCGGTCGCGCTGGTGGCGCACCATTCGTCCCAGCCAACGGGGACGCCGCCCCGCCCGCCGTACCCGTTCTGATATTTGCCGACGAGCATCGTACGGTAGCCGGCTCGGTGGAGCCGGAGCGCGATGGTGCGCTGCTCCAACCGGTTCGCATGGAACGCAGCCCAGCCGCTGTGCGGGCCGTTGCTCCGGAGTACGCCGTGGTTGTGGGCGTGCATGCCGGTGAGCAGCGACGTTCGCGACGGGCTGCAGGTGGGAGTCGGAATCAGGAAATTCGGAAACCAGACACCTCTCGGCGCGAGGAGGGCTTTCGTCTTGGGCAGCGCCTGCCAGTCGCTCGCCCGCATGTCGTCGGTGACGATGACGACGAAGTTGGGCGAGCCTTTGGGGGCTCGCGGCTTCTTCCCCGCGCCCTTTTTGCGTTTTCCCTTGTTGCCTTTTTTTGCCGCGTCGGCAACGCTTCCCAGCGCTGCGGTCAGCGGCGCCAGCACACTGGCCGCCAGCATGGATCTCCGGCTACGCATGATTTCGACGCTCCTGGACGTTGGGGCCGGAGGCGTCGCGCACTGGGCGCTGTCCCCAGCCGGAATGGTTCGCGACCAGGCTGCGGTCTCCAGCACCCGGAGGCGCCGCGATCGCCCGGCCGCGAGCGACGCGCTCAGACGAGCGCGACAACCTCGACTTCGACCAGCGAACCGCGCGGCAGCTTGGCCACCTGCACCGTGCTGCGCCCCGGCGGATTCTCGCCCATGTAACGGGCGTACACGTTGTTGAACTCGGTGAAATCGTTCAGGTCCGCCAGAAAGCAGGTGGTTTTGACGACGCGATCGAAGGAGGACCCCGCCGCCTCCAGCACCGCGGCGAGGTTGTCCATTACCCGCTCGGTTTGGGCGACGACGCCGCCCTCCACGATCTGCCCCGTCTGTGGGTCCAGCGGAATCTGGCCGGCGCTGAAGAAAAATCCGTTGGCGACGACGCCCTGCGAATAGGGGCCGATCGCTGCCGGCGCGCCCGTCGTCGCCACGACTCGTCGTTCGTTCGCCCCTTCGCCCATGGCTTTTCCCCTCCGCGCCGGCGGCCCCACGCCAAACAAGTCGATGCTCTCGTTCGAATCGGGAGTGTACCCGGCGCTGCCCCAACGGCACAACAACGGGACCCGTGGTCGCAGCGTCGCCAGGGAACGTACGAACGCCACGGATCGCGCCATCGGCTATACTCGCGGCCTAGGGAAGTT
Organism: Thermomicrobiales bacterium; assembly: GCA_020847015.1. Classification (GTDB taxonomy): domain Bacteria; phylum Chloroflexota; class Chloroflexia; order Thermomicrobiales; family UBA6265; genus CADCWF01. Next base: position 4,317 of record JADLCW010000153.1, read on the forward strand.
CGCCGCGCATTGCAGGGAATGCATGAGCGCGACCGTTCCGGTCGATCGAACCACGCTGTCCGGCGACGTAGCTGCCCAGGGCGTCCGCGCTCTGTCGCTGCGCGCCGTCACCCGCACGCTGACCCGCCTCTTCTTCGTCGCTCTGCTGTTCGTTGGCGCCGGAGCGGTCGGCTTGGCGCTGTACGCGCACGCCCACGACGGCCGCGTCTACGAGGGCGTCGTAGTCGGCGGTGTGGGCGTCGGCGGCATGGCGCCCACCGAGGCGACCACTGCGCTGGAGCGCGCCTTCGCCACCTACGCCGACATTCCGGTCGTGCTCGCCGCCCCGAGCGACACGTTCTCGCTGACTCCGCGTGGCGCCGGCGTCCGATTCGACGCCGCCACCACGATCGAGCGCGCCATGGCCTTCGGGCGCACCGGTTCCGCATGGGAGCAATCGCGCGCCTGGGCACGCGGGTTAACCTGCGGCGTCGCCTTCCCGCTCGCAATATCGATCGACCCCGCTGCTGGCGAAACCGCGCTGCGGCAATTCGCGCCGGCCGTCGTGAAGGCTCCGGTCGACGCCGCCGTGCGCATGGACCCGGCCGGCGCGCCGACGCTGGAGCCCGATCGGGCGGGCGTCGCCATCGATGCCGCCACGACGCTCTCCGGATTGGCCGCGCAGGCCGCCGTACTCGGTCACGACCCCATCCCGCTGGTGACGATGACCGCGCCGGCCGCGGTGCGCTCGGCCGATCTGGCCGCCGCGCTGCCGACCGCCGCTGCCGCCGTCGATGACCCCCTGGTGCTGCGCGATGGCGATGCTGTCTGGCATATCTCCACTGCCGATCTCAGCCGCATCGTCACCGTGGATCCGGCGTCCCGAGCCGTCGAGGTCGATCGGCGGGCGCTGCGCGACATGGCCGCCGGAATGGCCGCCGATCTCGACCGAGCGGTCGCCGACGCCCGAGTGGCCGTCGGTGACGATGGCAAGCTCGCGGCGCTGCCGGCCACCGAAGGCGTCGCGGTCGATGTCGATCGCTCGGTGGCGGCCATCGCCACGGCAATTCTGGCCGGCAACGATGACGTCGCGCTGGTGGTCGACCGGCAGGCGCCGCAGATCACCACCGCCGAAGCGGAAAGCGCTGTCACGCAGGGCGAAGCATTGTTGAACGGCGCCATGACGCTCACCTGGACGGGCGGACGGGCCACGCTCGAGCGCGACGATCTGCTGCGGGCGCTGACCATTCGGGTTCGCCCGGAGCGAGACGACCCGTTCGCGTTCGGGTTGGACCCGGCATCGATTCAGGAGACGCTCGAGGGTTTCGCCGCCGACTTCGACCAGCCGATGGCCGATGCTCGTTTCCGCCTGGTCGACGGCAACATCATCGTCGCCAGTCAGGCGGAAACCGGCCGCGCGCTCGATGTCGACAAGGGCGCGGCGGCGGTGGTGGCCGCGTTCGGTAAACCCGGCGTCGCCGTGAAACTCTCGGTCACGACCGTAAAGCCGAAATGGACCGCGGCTGACGCGAGCAAGATCGTGCTCGGGGACGACGTGCTGGGCGAAGGCGGCACCTACTACGGCGATTCCAGCGACGCTCGTCGCCAAAATATCGAAGTGTCCTCGGCCAAAGAAACCGGTTGGCTGGTGCCGCCGGGCGAGGTGTGGTCCTACGCCGAGAACATCGGCCTGGTGGACGAGGCCAGCGGATTCGTGACCGGTCTCGGCATCGTCGAAAGCGGCGGTGGTTTCACCACCGCCCCGGTGGTCGGCGGCGGCATCTGCCAGGTCTCGACGACCATTTATCAGGCCGCCTTCTGGTCTGGGTTGCCAATCGTGGAGCGCTACCAGCACCCCTACTACCTGCGCTCCTATGGCGAGGCGGCGTCCGGGTTGCCGGGGTTGGATGCGATGGTCAACATCGAACCGGACTGGGCGATCGATCTCAAATTCAAAAACGCCACCGGCGCCTGGATCGCGGTGTTCGTCATTCCCGACGGTACGAATCTCTGGACCCGGGTGATCGGGACCGATCCGGGCTGGACGATTCGCGTGGACGACCCGGAGATCACCAATATGGTGACCGCCGATCCGAAGATGTATTACATGGATTCCCCGGAATTGCCAGCGGGGCAGGAACGAGTCGTCGAGGTCGCCACCGACGGGTTCGATGTCGCGATCTCGCGCACCGTCACCGATCGCAGCGGCAAGGTGGTGGACGACTACACCGTCTCCAGCTCGTTCACCGCGGCCCACAATACGACCTTGCGCGGCACGGGTTGAGTGCGGCGCGACAGCTAACCCAACACCCACTCGTTATCCGCTGAAGTTGACAGAACGTCGCCGCCATCGGTAGCATCCTGTGGGCGCGGCCAGACCGCGCTCTTTGCGACCGCGACTGTTTTCTGACGATCAATGCTTGAAGCGGTCGATTAGCGAGCCGCCGCTTCCCTTGTGAAAGGACCTGCATGCCTGCCAAATCCGCAAATACCCGGCGAACGCCAAGTCGTCGCTTGCTCACCACTGGCCTGCTCGCCGGAGTCGCCGTCGGCGCCTGGGCGATGAGCCGCGCCAAACCGCCGGCGAGCGCCGCCGCTGAACCGCGCGAGATGATCGACTGGGAGCAGGCCCGCTCCATGGCGATCGCCATGAATCGCGGCAGCGCGCTCACCGCTCCGGAGCGCGCTCGCCTCAGCGACGAGTATCGCGCGCTGGTGGCGCGCTGCATCCCCATCGTGGAGAACTACACCGGCGATTCACTGCCGGCGACGCTGGAGCGTACCTTCGCCTTCGACCGGGTTGACTGGATCAACGCCAACATCGAAGGGTTCCGCCAACTCTTCACCCCGCTGGAAGCGCTCAATCCCCTGACCGGTGGCGCTCCGGCCACAGCCGCCGCGGCGGTTATGAGCGGGTTGAACCAGAAGGTGGTCAGCGCCGAACTCGGCGTCATGCTCGGCTATCTCGGCCGCCGGGTGTTGGGGCAATACGATCTGGCGCTCTTGGGCAAGGAGCCGGTTGGCGCCGGCAAGCTCTATTTTGGGGAGCCGAACATTCGCATGGTGGAGCAGCAACTCGGGTTGCCCACTGCCGATTTCCGCATGTGGCTGGCGCTGCATGAGACCACCCACGCCTTCGAATTCGAGGCGCACCCGTGGGTGCGCGAGCATTTCAACGCCATGCTGGAACGCTACTTCGCATTGCTGCGCGAGGATGCCGAGCGATTGCGGCAAGCCGGGGTGAAAGGCTTTTCGATCTTCATCGACCGCGCCCGCGACAGCGCGCGAGGCGAGGGCGGCTGGCTGGAAGCGCTGATGAATCCCGAGCAGCGCGCCTTGTTCGCCGAGATGCAGGCGACCATGTGCATGGTGGAGGGATACTCCAACCACGTCATGAATGCGGTCGGGCGCGGCCTGTTGCCGACCTACGCCAGCATCGCCCGCAAATTCGAACTGCGACAGGCGCAAAAGAGTCCGGCCGAGCAAATCTTCGCCCGCCTGACCGGATTGTCGGTGAAGATGGAGCAGTACCGGTTGGGCGAGGCGTTCATCAACCGCATCGCTGAGGAGCGCGGTCACGGGTTCGCCAAGCGCATTTGGGAGGGGCCGGAGTTCCTGCCCACGATGGAGGAGATCCGCAATCCCGAGCGCTGGTTGGCCCGCATCGACGCCCGCGATGCCGCCCGCGCCATTCGACTTGCCGAACCCGATCGAATCGGCCCGGCCGCCGAGTAGCGATTCATGCTTGCTGGGACCGCCGGGGATTGCCCCGGCGGTTTTGCCGGCCTCCCTCAGGCAAGCGGGCGAATGCGAGGGATCACCTCCGTGGCCACCCGCGCCGCGAGGCCCGTGCCATAGGGACGCGACAAGATCAGGATCAGATGCGTGACGCCGGCGTCGACCAGCGCTTGCGCCCCGGCCACCGACCGCGCCGGATCGTCAAAATCGACTCGCTGTTGCGCCGAAATCTCGATCTCGGCGAAATCCCGGCCGATCTCCGCGCAGTGGCGGCGCAGCACATCCAGCTTGTGACGCAGCGTCTCGGCATCGCCGCCGACGTAGTTCCAGATGTCGGCGTGTTTCGCCACCACGCGCAGCGTGAGTTGCTCGCCGCCGCCGCCGATGACAACCGGCGGATGGGGTCGCTGCACCGGCTTGGGTTCGACCCGCGCGCCCGCGAGCCGATAGTAGCGGCCGTCGAAATCGACCGCATCCTCGGTCCAAAGTCGCTTGGCGATGATGACCGCTTCCTCCAGGCGATGGATGCGCGCGCTTGCCGACGGCAGCGGGATGCCGCGGCTGGCGTGCTCGAATTCGTTCCAACCGGCTCCGATGCCGAAATCGATGCGACCGCCGGAGATGACGTCCGCCGTCGCGGCGATCTGGGCGTGCAGCGCCGGGTCGCGGTAGGTGTTGCCGGCGGTCATCAAACCGAGCCGAAGCCGCCGCGTCTGGGCCGCAAGCGCGGTCAGCAGCGTCCACGCTTCGAAGCAGGGGCCAACTTCGGCCGGACCCGGATCCGCCGAGGTGGCGACCGGGTTGAGATGGTCGAACAGCCAGCCGTGTTCGAACACCGAAATTTCGTCCGCCTCCCGCCAAATCGTCAGCAGGTCGTCGTAGCTGGCATGTTGCTGCGGGGTTTTGAATCCAAAGCGCAATCGCCGCACGCACCCCTCCTCTCCCTCGTACGATTTAGCAAACAGGGTACGCGATGCGCCGCCGCGGGAGTCACGAGGAGCTTCGTCGCGGAGCAATCACTCTACTGATCCACGTATATTGCCCGTGTGCTCCGCCGATCGCCGCTGCTCCGCCAGCGCAATGCCGGGTGCTTCCGGCTTTTTTCGCTGCGAAACGCCCGCAGGTCCAGCACCTGGATGCCGAACCCCTCCATCAGGATCGCTGCCTGTCGTGGCACGGCCTCGCCACCCGAGGTCGTGCCGCCGCAAGTCCCACCCTGTCAACATCACCCCGTGCAGATCGGCGCGCGCTCGATATCTGGGCGAGTGAGATCGCGGCCGACAAACGACGTCATGCGCCGATCGATCGGCGAGAGATCCGGCCCCACCAGCGAGCAGCGCTCGGACGGTCTCTTCGCCAATGACACACTCCGGAACAGCGCGTGGCATCGACCCCGGCATAATCGTGGCCGCGTGCGATCTCGCCGATCACACGCCCGCCATGCTTGCCCGGCAACCATCTCCGCGCATCGGCTATCCCTCGCCGTACGGTTCCGATCCTTTGGCGATGGGCGAGCGGACGAGGCTGCCCCACTCCGTCCACGAGCCATCGTAGTTGCGAACGTTGGGGTAGCCGAGCAGGTAGGTGAGGACGAACCAGGTGTGACTGGAGCGCTCGCCGATGCGGCAGTAGGCGATGGTCGGCTTCTCTGGCAGGATGTCCCGCTCGCGATACAGCGTCCGCAGATCGTCGACCTTCTTGAAGGTGCCGTCCTGATTGGCGGCGAGACTCCAGGGAATGTTTTGGGCGCCCAGCACGTGACCGCCGCGCTGGGCGCCTTCCTGCGGGTAGCCGGCCATGTGGAGCACCTCGCCGGTGTACTCCTGCGGCGAACGCACATCCACCAGTTGCGGCTTGCCGGCTTGCAGCATCGCCATCACATCGTCGCGGAACGCGCGTACGCCGTGGTCTGGCTCGCTGGCCGTGTAGGTTGCTTCGGGCCAGGTCGGCATATCGCGGGTCATGGGGCGATCTTCGGCCTCCCACTTGGAACGGCCGCCATCCATCACCCGGCAATCGGCGTGGCCATACATCTTGAACAGCCAAAAGGCGTAGGTGGCGTACCAGTTGTTGCGGTCGCCGTAAAACACGACGGTGGTGTCGTTGGCGATGCCGTTAGCCCGCATCAGCCGCTCGAACGCCGCCTGGTCGAGAAAGTCGCGCTCCACCGGATCTTGCAGATCGGTGTGCCAGTCAAGTCGAATCGCCCCGGGGATATGACCGAGATCGTAAAGGAGGATATCTTCGTCCGATTCCACGATGCGCACGTTCGGGTCGTTCGCATGGTCGGCGACCCATTCGGTGGAAACGAGCACCTCAGGATGAGCGTACCCCGTAGCGGCGAAGCGGCCATCGACAGCAACCATCGTGCAATCTCCTGTACCCGAGGCCGCGCAGCACGCCGCCGCGCGACCTGTCCCGTCCAATGATGCCACCTGCCGGCCGCCCGCTTCCGGCATGCGTGCGCCCTCTCGCACCTCGCGCAGCGCCCCGGTATGGACATCATAGAGATACCCGCGCATGGCGATGCTATCGGGGATGAGCGGATTGGCGCGCAGGGCGGCCAAATCGTCGCGCACGCACTGATCCTGATCGGTGAACGACAGGAAGTCGATCTCGTCGATGGCCGCACCGAGAATGGGCCGCAACCGATCGCGCGCTTGCTCGTCGGTGAAGGTGAGCATGCCGCACTCCGTATGGTGAACGACGGCGACGGCATCCGTGCCAAGCATTTGTTGGGAAATGACCAGCGAGCGGATCACGTCGTCGGTGACGCGACCGCCGGCGTTGCGAAGAATGTGAGCATCGCCCAGCTCCAGCCCCAGCGCACGGGCTGGGTCGAGACGGGCATCCATGCAGGTCAGCACGGCGAACTTGCGCCGGGGCGGGGGGGTGAGACCTCCTTGGGTGAAGCCGCGCGCGTAGGCAGCATTCGCGTCCTGGATCGTGTCGAATACGGACATGAGCGCTCCCCAATGGTTAATGTTGATAACTCCATCAACAACATTAGATTAGTCGTGCCGCGTGCGCCGGTCAAGCGGCGCGGCACATGCTTCGTACACCGCCCAAACGCATTGCTGGGTCCGGCAGCGGGCGGCGGCTACGGACCGGCTCGGGCAATGGCGTGGCCGCCGCAAGCCGACCACGCCATTGTGGAAGACGCAGGCGCCATCATCGGCGGGGCGACGGCAATGCTTCGCACGTCCCGGATTTTCGCCGAATCGCGCAGGCAGGAGCGCCACACCGCCAATGCCGACGCGCCCGAGAGGTTGCGCCCCCTCTCCCTGCCCGACGCTGTCATCGGCCCGGCAGCGGGCTGCCGGGCTTCGGGCGGGGCAAGGAGTCCGTTGCTCGCTGGGCATTGGTCGGGGACGACCGAGGCGGGCGCCGGTTTACGGACGCGGCGCGAACATGGTTGGAGCCGGCTGCCAGTCGTCCACCGTTTCCATCGCCAGCCGCAAGTGCAAGGTCAAGGCGTCGGCGTCCGGCAGTGGCGCGAAGCGCCCCAGCATGCGCCGCTGCGGGTGCGCCGGATCGAAGGCCGCGACTCCCGAAACATCCAGCGCATTACCGGCGATCCGCGCCAGCACCGCCCGCTGCGCCCCCTCGCGCTCCCAGCTCAGCGCCAACACCGCGCCATCCGGAGTCGCCTGCACACCGGCTTGCACCCGCTGTGGCCAACCATCGGTCACCCGCTGGGCCGCCTCGGTAAGCAGCCGTTCCGTCGGCGTCGCCACGGTGCGTGGCGGTGTATCGCCGTTCCGCACCGGAGCCACCCGGCGCATCCCCGGGCGGCGGCCGGTCAGAACATCGATGCGCGCCCGCACGCCCGGATTTTTCCAGGCCCAGAACATGGCGGCCAGAATGCCGACGTGGATGACCAGGATGAGCGCGCTCAGCACCGGCTCCCCACCGGCGTACATCTGCGTCCAGTCGCCATTCAGTCCGGTCGCGAAGTCGAGCAGCGGGTAGGCGATCAGCGCATTGAGCAGTGAGATGACGACGAACTGGATCAGCAACTCGTTGTAGGCGGCGCGCATTGGCGGCCGCCGGCCGAACACGAGCCACAGAGCGAGCGCAGCCAACACGATGTTGACGATGGTGCCGGCCGCCGCGATCAAAATGCGCTGCGGCTCGCTGAACTGCTGCGGATTGAACGCGACGAATCCGGCAAACCCGTAGTACCCCCAGCCCAATACATCTCCGCCCATCAGCCAGATGGCGACGGCGTGGCCGAACTCGTGCAGCGCCACCGAAATCGGCACCAGCACGAAGAAGGCCGCCTGGTTGACGAGCGCGCGATCGGCATCGGTGAACGTGGTGTCGAACGTGGTTCGCCAGGAGCGGATGAGTTGGATCACCACCCGCACGCCCAGCACGACATAGAGCAGGCTGATTAGCCCGAACGGTCCCAGACCCATTACCGTTTCCCGTGACGCGGCGCGATGCCGCCAACCGGTTCGAGCGGTGCGGCGGCCTCGATGACGCCTGTCGTCGGCGCAATCCGTCGGCTCCAGATGGCGATGGCGACAACCGCAAGAACGACGACCGAGCCGCCGATGGCGATGGCGGCCGGAGCGCCGAAGAGACTGGCGGTAGCGCCCACGATGGCCGCGCCGAACGGCGTGGCTCCGGCGAACACCGTCGTGTAGATGCTCATCACCCGGCCGCGCAAATGATCCGGGGCCGTCGTTTGCACGGTGGTGTTGGCTAGCGCCGTGGCGGTGCTCATTGAGAAGCCGATGGCGGCCATCAACGCCATGGCTGCCGCCAGCGGGGCGCGCACATGCGCCACGCCGGCCAGCGTCACCTCGAAGACGCCGAACGCGCCGGCCACCAGCAACATCCGGCGGCGATCGGGTCTGCGGCCGACGAACGCCAGTGTCAGCGCTCCGGCCAGCGAACCGACGCCAAGCGAGGAGAGCAACACGCCGAATCCGCCCGCCCCGATGCCAAATTCATCTTTGGCCAGCAGCGGCACCCACACGTTGAAGTTCATGCCGAACATCGACACCAGTCCGACTAGCACGATCGGCACCATGACCGCCGGTGTAGCGCGCGCGTAGGCGAGACCTTGGCGCAGCCGCTCCACTGGCCGCGAGTCGCCGGCTTCCGGATGGGGCAGTCCTTTGGTGCGCATCAGCAGCAGCGCCGCGATCACCGGAAGGTAGGAGACGGCGTTCAGGATATAGCAAACGGCGATGCCCACGGTCGACAGCAGCAAACCGGCGACGGCCGGGCCGATCACCCGGCTGGTGTTGAACAGCGCCGAGTTGAGCGCCACCGCGTTCATCACGTCGTCCCGACCGACCAGGTCGACGACGAACGCCTGCCGCGTCGGCATATCGATGGCGGTGACGATGCCGAAGGCGAGGGCGACCGCATAGATGTTCCACAACTGGACACGGCCGGTGGCGACGAGCGTGGCGAGCGACCCGATGAGTACGAAGTAGGCGGATTGCGTGCCGATCAGAAGCGACCGCTTCGGAAAGCGATCGGCGATGACGCCGCCGGGCAATCCCAACACCAGCGTCGGGGCAAATTGGCACACGGCAATGAATCCAAGATGCAGCGGGGAATTGGTCAGTGTCAACACGAGCCAGCTTTCGGCCAGCGTCTGCATCCAGGTGCCGGTTAGCGAGATCAGTTGAGAGAACCAGAAGATGCGGTAATCGCGGTGATCGAAGGCGCGGAGGCCGTACGGCAATTCGCGCTTTCGCCGTGCGCGCGGTTTAGGGGCGGACCCCGATCGAGGCGATGACTGCACTGACACTCCAGCATGGCGCGGAGTCGTCCACTCGGGGCGACCCGCTGGTCGACGGCCATTGTCGCAGGAGCGGCGCCGCTTGTCAGGCCGGTTCGTTTCGAGAGTCGCGGTTCAGAGACGCATAACAACGAACGAGGCGTCAATTGACGCCCCGCCCGCTTTCCCCCAGCCGATCGAGCGGATGAACCTGCCCGTCGGCTCTCTACCCCCGTCCCACCTGACTAGGTCAGGCGGGTCGCGCCATACCAGCGCGATGCGTAGTAATCGGAATTGATGTCGGAAACGACCACGCCGGTCGATTCATTTTCGGCGTGCACGAACTGCCCATTGCCGATGTAGATGCCGGCGTGGGACAGCCCGGGTGCGAAGGTGTTCTGGAAGAAGACGAGATCGCCCGGCTGCAATTGATTGCGCTTCACCGACTGACCCATGCCGATCTGCGCATACATGTCGTGGGTGATGTCGATGCCAAGCGTTTGCTGGACGATGTATTTGGTAAAACCTGAGCAGTCGAAGGCGTAGGGACCCTCACCCGCATAGGCGTAGGGATAGCCGACGAACTGCATCGCGTAGTTGACAACGTCCTGACCCGAGCCAGTACCCGATGGAGCAGGCGCTGCGGTATCGGTCGCCGGCGCGGAGCCACTGTTGCCGCCGCGGCGATTCTTCTTGGCGCGCCCGCCATCGCTGCCGCGCTGATCGTCCTGGACGGCCGGGGCTTGAGAAGCATCGACTGGCGGCGGTGCGGCGGCATCTGGCGGATTCCAGGCGAGCGAATCGCCCGCGATGAATCCCGGAGCCCCGTTGCAATTCACCGGTTGCCAGCCATTGACCGCGTCGCCGATAACATCGACTTGCTGCCCGCCGGGGAGCCAGCCGATTTCGCCGGCTCCGTAATCAGCTCCGCCACGACAAGTGGCGCCATCGCCAGCGATCCAAGCCGTGGCGACCACGTTGCCGGGATCGTATACGGGGGCCGTTTCCACTGGCGCCGTTTCAGCAGCCGGATCGTAGGAGGCTTCCTTGCTCTCAGGAGCCGCGGCTGGATCCTGCCAGACGGTTTCGTCGGCCGGCGCGGGCGCAGCCGCAGGGTCTTGCCAAACGGCCTCTTCTGCCGGGGCTGCGGCCGGATCCTGCCAAACGGTCTCTTCTGCCGGTGCTGCGGCCGGATCCTGCCAAACGGTCTCTTCTGCCGGGGCCGCTGCCGGATCCTGCCAAACGGCCTCTTCTGCCGGGGCCGCTGCCGGATCCTGCCAGACAGCTTCCTCAGCCGGCGCTGCGGCCGGATCCTGCCAGGCGGTTTCTTCTGCCGGGGCAGGTTCTTCGTATGCCGGCTCTTCGGTGTAGACCGGCTCTTCGGTATAGACCACTTCCTCGACCGGGGCGTCCGTGTAGGCCGCCTCCTCGACTGGAGCCTCGGTATAGGCCGGAGCGGCTTCCTGAGCCGTTTCGACGTATCCCGTGTCCTCGCCGGTCCACGCATCGGAGGCTGCCTCACCAGCCGCCGTGGCGTCGTATTCAGCATCGTACTGGGCAGCGGCGCTCGGGGCGTCAGGCGCGATGTACGCCGGAGCAGAGCGCGCCGGCAACGCCACGAGCGGCGTTGCTGCCAGAACTGCGGCCAGTGCGACGACAAGCCGCCGCGAAGCCGTACCAGGCTTTGCCAATGTCATTCCCTCCAAAAGGTCTCCGACCGGACAGCCCCTCAATCAGCCCATGGGCGCCGGGTGGTGGAGACCTATGCCCTCCTGTTCCGAACGAGGCAGCCACGCCCCCGCTCGTGGCCCCGCGGGTGTCCATCCACACCCGAATCAGGGCCTAAAACACACCGAAGCGCGGTAGCCATCCCTACCGCGCTTCGCAGTTGACTGTCACGTTCTCCGGCGCGCCATCCCGGTCGTTGTCGTGCAGATTGGACATGCGCCGGCACGCTGGTTCACCACAAGCTGGTTCGCATTGGTGCGCCGCGCCATTGTCCAACCTCGTGTCGTCGACCGGTCATCCATACGGAGCGCCGTATCCCGTTGCGGTGTCCAGGCTGGTTGCCCACGCCGTGGATAGCCCGACCTTATCAATCCATCATGGATCATGTCAACCCCCGTGGCGGGTTTCGCCACGAATGTTTGGGTAAATCGGAGCACCGTTACACGCAGTTTTCGTAAAATGATGCCGAAATCATCCGAATAAGCCCATGTTCGGAGTCCCGCGCGCCGGGCATATCCGGCGGATCCGGCCGCCTCGCCATGGAGCGTAGCGAACGCCACAGCCTGCCTCAGTGATCGGTCTGGCGGCGCGGGCGCGCCGCCACAGGCGCGCCATCGGCATCACGCCGCTGGGAGCCGATCAGATCGAGCTCCTGCTGCGCTTGCTCCAATCGCAGGCGCACCCGCTGCTCGTCGCGCACCCACAGGTCGCGTCGAACGGCGCTGTCGGCTAACCGCAATTCGTCAATCTGGGTGACGAAGCTTCCGATGCGGAACCCGAGATCGCGGTGCGCTTCGGCCAACTCCTCGATCCGTTCGATCAGGCGCTCGAACCGCTGCTCTTGCGCTTGCCGGGTGTCGGTGAAGCGGGCGTCGACTTCCTGGCGGGTGTCCTCCAGGCGGTCCAGCATCACCTCGTGCCGCTCCACCGCCTGGGCCTGGAAGCGGGTGACGTCCTGCCGCAACCCCACATCGACGCCGTGCAGCTCCTCCAGCGCCGGGTCGATATGGACGATGGAGCGGCGGGTATCGTCGATCAGATCGAACAGGTGACCGATGTCGGAACGCAACTCGTCGATGCGGCTACCCAGATTCTCGCTGCCATGCGACACCTCGGCGACCCGGCGGCGCGCTTCCTGATCGACGATCTTGACGGCGTCTTCGGCCCGGATGATGTCGCGCCGCATCCCGTCGATCTCCCCGCGCAGAGCATCGATCGAGTCGCGCAACTGGTGGGAAACCACCGCGGTCCGGTCGATCTGGGCCGAAACATGGTCGATCTGGGTTTGCAGCTCATCGTCGCGCTTCTTGTACTGCCCGCTATCGTCCGCTTTCTGACGAGCGGCCTCCAACAATTCGGCGACGTGCGCCTGCAGCGAGCGAATCGGTCGGCCGACATCCTCGATGCGGGTATCCAGGTCGGTCATTTGCTGGCGCGTGCGCGTTTCGTCCAGCGCACGGGCCTGCAGCGCCTGCGCGACCTCTTGTTTGAATTGCTCGATGGCGATCCGGTTCTGAGCGGCGCTGCCTTCGTAATGCTTGAGCAACTCTTCCTCGCGCCCCTGCCGCCCGACCAGATCGCGCAGCACCTGGCGCAATTCGTCGATCTGGTTCTGCAGCGCCAGAATGCGCGCCTCGTCGCGCCGCCGGTCATCCTCCTGGCGATAGGATGCAGGGGAGATCGGCGACTGCGGACGACTCGGCGGCGTGCTCATCGGGCGTTCTCGCTTTCCTCGCGCGATGACCGGGCGGCCGTCCCATCGAAGGCGTGTACCGTGGCGGCCACGCTGCGCGCCAATGCGCCGGGATCGTAGCCGCCTTCGAGCAGGGCGACGAGTCCGGCGTCGTTGGCGGAGGCCAGGTTGGCGGCTCGTGCTGCCAGTGCCGTGAATCCCGCCTCGGTTAGACGCAAGTTTGCCAGCGGATCGTCGCGGTGGGCGTCGAATCCGGCCGACACCAGCACCAATTCCGGGCGAAACGCGCGCGCAGCCGGCAGCACGATCCGATCGAAGATATCCAGGTAGGCCGCGTCGTCGGTTCCGGGCGGCAGCGGCACATTCAACGTGAACCCTTCGCC